>CAMLCW010000243.1 GCA_946478645.1 uncultured Variovorax sp. | reverse complement strand
GCTGGCGCTGGGCGAAGGCGCGGGCACGGTCGCGCTCGACGGATCCATCGCCGGTGCGAGCAGCGGCACGTACGACGCGGGCGGCACCTACGTGCCGTACGCGGCCGGCAGCGCCGACATCCGCGGCCAGCGCATCGACGACTTCGCAGGGCTGAACCGCCGCCTCAGCGAAGGCGGCGTGCTCGGCAGCCGCAGCTTCCAGCTCAAGCAGGGCGACCTGGTGCTGGGCGACGAACTCAAGGCGCGCGAGATCAGCGTGTCGGTCGATGGCGGCCGGCTCGCCGTCAACGGCACGGTCGACGCGAGCGGCGAACAAGCCGGCAGCATCCGCCTGTCCGCACGCGACGGCGTCACGCTCGGCGGCGCGGCCGTGCTCGACGCGCACAGCCGCGTGCTGCGCACCGACAGCTATGGCCAGGTGATCGAGGCGCCCAACCGCGCCATGATCGAGATCGACGCGGGCAGCGGCCGGCTCGTGCTCGAGAGCGGCGCGCGCATGGACGTGCGCGCCGGCACCGACGGCACGGCGCAGGCACTGGGCACGGTCGAACTCAGCGCGCAGCGCCTGGGCGGCGCGCGCGGCAACGACATCGCGATCGACGCAGCCGGCCCGCTGCAGATCGACGGCGCACGCGCCGTCACGGTCAACGGCTTCTGGACCTACCGCGACGCCGAACCCGGCACCGACGCCACGGCCGACGGCCGGCCCTACCAGGTGGTGGACCAGGCCTACCTCGACGCCAAGCATGCCGACAGCGTGGCCTTCATGGACAACGTGCTCGCCAATGGCGCGCTCATGAACGACCGGCTCGCGGGCCTGCGCGCCTACGGCGATGCGTTCCACCTGCGTCCCGGCGTGGTCATCGCGAGCGCCACGCCCGACGGCGACCTGCACGTGGACGGCGACATCGACCTGTCGGGCCACCGCTACGCGAGCGTGAATCCGCACACGTTGCAGACCGGCGTGCACGGCTCGGGCGAAGCGGGCGCGCTGGTGCTGCGCGCGGGCGGCAACCTCAACGTCTACGGCAGCATCACCGACGGCTTCGACACCTCGGTGCTGCAGCCGACGCCGAGCGACCGCGGCTGGGTGCTCGTCAAGGGCCGCGTGCCCTGGGGTGGCGACGTGGTGGTGCCGCGCGGCGAGATGGTCGAGCTGGCCGAGGGCACCTTCTTCCAGCCGGGCCGCACGCTCAACTACGCGCTGCCGATGCAGGCCATGAGCCTGCGCGCCGGCACCGTGCTGGCCACCACCGCCACCTTGGCCGAAGAGTTCGTGCTGCCCGCGGGCACGGTGCTCGGCGGCGCGGTGCGCGATGCCGCGGGCAACGTGCTGCATGCGGCCGGCACCGTGCTGGCCACGGCCGTCACGCTGCAAAGCGGCATGCAGCTCGACGCCGGCAACCGCCTGCCCGGCGGCGCCCGCGTCGCGGCAATGACCTGGCCGGCCGGCGTGCCGCTGCCGTTCCCCATCGGTGCCGTCAACGACACGCCGAGCCCCGACTACAACGGCGACGGCCTGCCCGACGCGCCGGCCAACGGCGTGATCCTGGCCGGTTCGCTCAAGCTCGCCAGGGGCGCCGTGGTGCCCGCCGAAACGGTGGTGCTGCTGCCGGGCGGCGTCGACTTCGTCAACCTGCGTCCGGCCGATGCCGGCGGCGACCAGGGCCGCAATCTGGCGCTGGCGCCGATGCTGGCCGAAGGCTCGCAGTCGTGGTCGATGCGGCTCGTGGCCGGTGCCGACACCGGCGCCGCCGACACCCGCGCGCTGCGTGCGCGCCAGATCAACGGCCAGCTGCTGCTGGCCGACACGCACTACGGCATGGGCAGCGGCATTGCGCTGCAGCTGCCGACGCCGGGCGTGCCCGGGCAGTTCTACTGGATGGGCGATTCGCTCAACACGATCGGCTACGCGCCCGGCACGCTCATCAACGTCGACGATTGGGGCGGCCCGGAGGCCGTGCTGGAGCTCAACAACGCGGGCCTCGGCAACCTCGTGACCTGGGCGCCGGAAGGCGAACAGCCCAAGACGGTGCCGCTGCCGGCCACGCAGCAGCTCTTCAGCGTGCTGCGCACCGGCACCGGCGACCTCGACCTGCTCGCGGCCGGCGACTTCACGATGAGCTCGCCCTACGGCGTGTACACCGCGGGCACGCAGGCCGGCGGCGTGGGCGCGGCCTACGACCTGCCGCGCGCGCGGGTCGGCGACAGCGTGCTCGGCCCCGACGGCGCGGCCTACGAGCCCTTCGTCGACGGCGGCACGCAAAGCCTCTACCGCGCCTGGTATCCGGAGCATGGCGGCAATGTGCTGGTGCGCGCGCAGGGCGACGTGCGCGGCGACCTGATCGGCCGGCCGGGCAACCAGACGCGCACCGACGCCATCGGCGTCATCCGTCCGATGCTCGCCGCGAGCACCGACGTGGGCAATTGGCTCTGGCGCCAGGGCACCGGCAGCGCGGTGGCCGGCAGCGAAGGCGTGCCCACCGCATGGTGGATCAACTTCGGCAGCTACGTGCCCGGCCCGAGCACCGCCTACGACCTGTTCGGCACCGTGCCGTTCATGACCGGCTTCACCGGCATCGGCACGCTCGGCGGCGGCAACCTCGTGCTCGAGGCTGGCGGCAACGCCGGCATGCTGACGCAGCGCATGGACCAGGCCGGCAACTTCGTGCCGCGCAGCACCGGCCTCAACCTGGTGGTGGGCAGCACCGGCCGCGTCTCGGCCGATGGCGGGCAACTCACGCTCACCGGCGGCGGCGACCTCGACGTGCGCATCGGCGGCGGCCTCAATCCGGTGGCCGAACTGCGTGCGTTCCCCAACGACACCGAGATCACGCCGCAGACCACTTACCAGGGCGCGCGCCCCGACCTCAACAGCACCTTCGTCAACCTGCGCGGCGCATTGCGCATGCAGGCCGGCTCGGTCGGCGGCCTCGAGCTGCGCTTCGACCGCGCCGACCCGGAGGAGTCGCGCGCCTACGAGGTCTACACCGCCACCTCGTCGATCGCAGGCGGCGGACCGATGCTGGTGCCCGGCGATGCCGCGGTGCAGATCGACACGCGCGGCGACCTGGTGCTGGGCGGCGTGGTCGATGCCGGCCGCGTGGCGCAGTTCAACAACGGCACGCCCTTCGTCGGCGAAGGCGTGCAGCGCCCGGGCGACGGCTACAGCTGGTTCTCGCTGTGGACCCCGGCCAGCGGCATCGACCTGTTCAGCGCGGGCGGCAACCTCGCGCCGTCGAGCGCCATCGCCGGCTACCGCGACCGCAGCGACGCCCAGCCGACCGACGGCCGCTTCGTGGTGCCTTCGATGTTCAGCGCGGTCGCGGCCAGCGGCAGCCTCTACTACGGCAACGCGATCACCGGCGCCATCGACACCTCCATCAACAAGCCGCTCCAGCCGGGCACCGGCGTGATGCTTGCGCCGCCGCCGGCGGGGCCGCAGTTCGCCCATGCGGGCGCGGGCCGGCTCGAGCTGATCGCGGGCGACTCGGTCTATGCCGGCGGCTACAGCTTCACGCAGTCGGGCGCGGACCCGGCCGCGCTGCCGACCCCGTTCAACCCTGGCTTCAGCGGCAGCCTGGAGCGAACCTGGTTCGGCATGCGCAAGCTCAGCAACGTGAGCCCCGATGCGCTCGCGCCGACCGTCTTCCTCAACACCTTCCTGCCGGGCGAAGGCAACCAGGTCTATCCGCTGTTCAGCCTCGGCGCGCCGGGCGTGTCGGGCTACAGCGTGCCCGGGCAGCAACCGGCGCGCTTCTACGCGCGCGAAGGCGACCTGATCGGCGTGCGCACGGGCGCCATCGTCTACCGCGGCCGCAGCGACGGCGTGGCCGGCGAGCTGCCCACCTGGTACGAAGGCGGCGGACCGGTGGCGCTGCGCGCGGGGCGCGACATCGTCAACGCGGGCACCGGCCTGGGCGAGTTTGAAGAGGCGCAGGTCGGCGCGCTCGGCTGGACCACGCAGATCAACCGCGCCGATGCCAGCGCGCCGCTGCAGCCGGTCGCAGTCCAGCTCGGCAGCGCGCGCGGCAATCTGATCGTGCACAACAACCCCGACGACGTCTCCGTGGTGTCGGCCGGGCGCGACGTGCGCTACAGCAGCTTCTACGTGGCCGGCCCCGGCCTGCTCGAAGTGACGGCCGGACGCGACCTGTACCTGGCCGACAAGGGCGAGCTCAAGAGCATCGGCGCGGTCGCGCGCAATGCCGCGCCGGGCGAGCGCAGCAGCGGCGCCGGCATTGCCGTGGCCGCGGGCGTGGGCGTGAACGGGCCCGACTTCTCGGCCTTTGCCGCGCGTTACCTCGACCCCGCCAACCTGGCCGACACGGGCCGGCCGCTGGCCGACCAGCCCGGCAAGGCGGTGGCGGTGTACAGCGGCCGCCTCACGCTCGCGCAATGGCTGCGCGAGCAGTTCGGCTATGGCGGCGACGAGGCCGGGGCGCCGGCCTACCTGGCAGGCAAGCAGGCCGAGATCGACCGCGCACGCGCCGCCGTGGCCGACGGCAGCGGCGCGCCGGCACGCGACCTGCAGCGCGAGTATGGCCAGCGCAGCCAGCTGCACCTGGTCAACTGGCTCGAGCAGCGCTTCGGCGACGGCCAGCGCAACGGCCTGGGCCTGCGCTTCGACGCCGAATCGATGGACGCGCGCGCCTTCTTTGCCGCATTGCCCGCCGCGCAGCAGCGTGCCTTCCTGCGCCCGGTGTACTACGCCGAACTCAAGGCCGCGGGCCGCGAGTACAACGCCGAGGGCGGCCCGCGCGAGGGCAGCTACCTGCGCGGGCGCGAGGCCATCGCCACGCTGTTCCCGGCGCACGATGCAGAGGGCAGGGCGATCGACTACCAGGGCGACCTGACGATGTTCAGCAGCGCGCTCTACTACGAGGACCGCGTCGCCGCCGTGCCCACGACGCGGCCCAAGCCCGGCGTGAAGTACCTCACCGAGGCGGAATGGATCGCGCTCGGCCGGCCCGCCTACAACACGCCGCACTACCAGGTGCAGGACGCGGGCATCCACACCAACTTCGGCGGCGACATCCGCGTGATGGTGCCGGGTGGGCGCACGCTGGTGGGCGTGGACGGCGGTTTCGTGCCGGGCGAGGGCTCGGGCGTGCTCACGCAAGGCGCGGGCGACATCGAGATCTTCTCGAACGGCAGCATCCTGCTGGGCCAGAGCCGCGTCTTCACCACCTTCGGCGGCAACATCCTCGCCTGGTCCGCCGGTGGCGACATCAACGCGGGCCGCGGTTCCAAGTCGACCGTGGTCTACACGCCGCAGCGGCGCGTGTACGACGAACTCGGCGGCGTCACGCTGTCGCCGACCACGCCCAACACCGGCGCGGGCATCGCCACGCTGAACCCGGTGCCCGAGGTGCCGCCCGGCGACATCGACCTGATCGCGCCGCTGGGCACCATCGATGCGGGCGAGGCCGGCATCCGCGTCTCGGGCAACGTGAACCTGGCGGCGCTCCGCGTGGTGAACGCCGAGAACATCCAGGTGCAGGGCGAGTCCGCGGGCATTCCCGTGGTGGCGGCGGTGAATGTGGGCGCGCTCTCCAACGCCAGCGCCGCCGCATCGCAGGCCGCCACCGCCGCGCAGGAGGCGGTGCAGCGCGACCGCGCAGCGCAGCGCCAGGCGCTGCCGTCGGTGTTCACGGTGCGTGTGCTGGGCTTCGGCGCCGAGGGTACGGGCGGCGGCGCGAGCGAAGGCAGCAGCAGCGCGGCGCCGGCGCGCGATGCGCGCGCGGCCTACGACCCCGAGGGCGTGGTGCAGGTGCTCGGCGCCGGCACGCTCACGGCCGCGCAGAAGCAGGCGCTGACGCCGGGCGAGCGCGGCGGGCTCGTGCGCTGAGGCAAGGGAGCAGGGGCGTGGCACGGCCGGCGCGCGGCCTCAGCGCTTCCTGTCCGCGGCGCAGGCAGATCGGCCTCTAGAAAGTTTCCGATAAATGGAATTTTCAAGTAGCCGTGTGAGCTTCTATGTCTGCGATCGCGTGCCCATCGTCTCGTCCTGCGGCAAAAACAGCTGATATCTAGGTACTTACACTGATAAGGAAGGAAGGTTCAGACTCGATAATTCCATTCATCGGAACAAAAATCTCAAGCTCCATGACCACGCCTTCTTCCCTGACGGGTGTATTCCCCGTTCTTCCAACCCCTTTCGACGCCCAGGGAAATCCCGACACGGCGTCCCTGCGAAAGCTCGTCGACTATCTGCTCCGGTGCGGAGTCGATGGGCTGACCTACCCGGGCGTCGCAAGCGAAGTGGGCCAGTTGACTGTTGAAGAGCGCCAAGCGCTCGTTGATCTCGTGCTGGCCGAAGTGGCGGGGCGGGTGCCGGTGATCGCGGGCGTCTCGAGCAGCGATGCTGCGACCACCATTCGCCTTGCCGTTGCCGCCACCGAGCGCGGGGCAGCGGCGCTGATGGTGGCGGTTCCGCCGGACCGCAAAAGCGCGGCCGAACAGATCGCCTACTTCAAGGAAGTTGCGCAGGCGGCGGGCGGCGCGGTTCTCATGTTGCAGAACGTGCCCCCTCCCGTGGGTGCGGGGTTGGACCCGGAAGTCTTGATCGAGGTTCTGGAGGCCGTTCCGTCGATCCGTTACGTCAAGGAAGAGACATTGCCGAGCGGTCAGCGCCTTTCGGTACTGCGCGCGAAGGCGCCTGGCAACCTGCTCGGTGTTTTCGGCGGCGCGGGCGGACGCTACATCACCGACGAACTGCGTCGGGGTGCCGCCGGAACCATGCCGGCGATTGAACTGGCGGAAGTGCATACGGCCTTGTTCAAGGCGCATCGCGAAGGCGATGCCGACCGCGTGCGCGCGCTTTTCACGCGCATGCTGCCTGTGTTGAACGTGCAGGCCGTGTTCCGCTGGTCACTGACGAAGTACGTGCTCAAGAAGCGGGGCTTGATCGCCGACACCCGCCAGCGCATGCCAGGGCCGCTGCTCGATGAGATGGACCAGGCCGACGTCGACGCCTTCCTGCTGGACATCGAGGACCTGCTGCTTGCGCAGGACCGGTTGCCATGACCGGCTTTGCAAAGATCGCGCAGATCGAGAGCTTCATCGTCTCGCTGCCGCGCGACACGCCCTACCTCGGTCCCCTGGGTCCGGGCGAAAAAATCAACGACCGCGGCTATCTCGTGCGCAGCGGAAACCGCGCGATCTATCCATCGACGGACATGTCCGTCCTGATCAAGATCACTGCCGACGACGGCACGATCGGCTGGGGCGAGACCTACGGCATCGTCGCGCCCGATGCGGTCACGAGCATCATCGACGACGTGATCGGTCCCGTGATCGTGGGGCGCGATCCCCGCGATGCGGTGGTGATCCAGGAAGACCTCTATGACCTGATGCGCGTGCGCGGGTTCTTCGGCGGGTTCTATGTCGACGCGATCGCCGGCGTGGACATCGCGGTCTGGGATCTGTTCGGCAAGCTGGTCGGCCAGCCGGTCGTGAAGTTGCTCGGCGGTCAGCGGCACGAGACGGTGCCAGCCTATGTGTCCGGCCTTCCGGGCGCGACCTTGGAGGCCCGGCTCGAACTCGCGCGCAGCTTTGTCGCCAGGGGCTTCGACGCCTTCAAGTACCACGCGGCCGTCTCGTTCGATGGCATCGTGGCCGAGATGCGAACGCTGCGCGAAGGCTTGGGCGACAAGGTCAAGCTGATGGTCGACCTGCACTGGAAGTTCACGGCACAGGAAGCCGTGCAACTCATCGACCAGCTCGCCCCCTGCAACCCTTATTTTGTCGAGGCGCCCTGCCAGCCCGAAGACATCGAGGGCCAGGCCCACGTGGGTGCGAGCGTGCGGGTGCCGCTCGCACTGGGAGAAGAGTGGCGCACCGTCTTCGAGTACCGCCCGCGCCTGGAGCGGCGCGCGATGTCGATCGTGCAGCCCGAGATGGGGCACACGGGCATCAGCCAGTTCATGCAGATCGGGCGCATGGCCAATGCTTTCCACATGAAAGTGATCC
>CAMLCW010000242.1 GCA_946478645.1 uncultured Variovorax sp. | reverse complement strand
AAGGCGGGGGACATTCGCGGAGGGAGTACCCGGTGGCCTGGGCACGCGCCCTGAACAAAACGCCCCGAACAAACACCAAACAAAAAACTCAAACCGGCGTAGTCCCCACATCCGGCTCCCGCACCCCGAACGGCTTGCCAGGCAGCGGAATGAACTCCGTCTCTCCCGCCACATGCCCCATGCGCTGCGCGGCCCAGTCCTCGCCCGCCTGCAAGATGCGTTCGCGCCGGCTCGAAACGAAGTTCCAGGTGATGTAGCGCGGCCCATCGAGCGGCTCGCCGCCGATCACCACCAGCCGCACCGGTGCCGTCACGGGCGCCGTGAGACGCGCGCCCTGCCCCTCGGCCAGCACCGCCATCGTGTGCGCCGGCACCGCGCTGCCGTCGACGCCGAGGTCGCCGTCGATCGGGTACACCGCGAGTTCGGGCGCGAGCGCCGGCAGTTCAAAGCTCGCTCCTGCGGGCAGCGCGATGTCCAGGTACAGCGTCTGCGAGAGCGTGCGGACCGGCGAGCGCGCACCGAAGGCCTCGCCCACCAGCACCCGCACCGCCACGCCCTGCTCGACCACGGCCGGAATCGCATCGGCGGCCGTGTGCTCGAAGCTCGGTTCGACTTCTTCATGCGCCTGCGGCAGCGCGGCCCAGAGCTGCAGGCCGTGGTTCACGTAGTGCTCGGCCAGCAGGCGCTCGGGCTTGCGCTCCGAATGCACGATGCCGCGGCCCGCCGTCATCCAGTTGATCGCGCCCGGCAGGATCTCCTGCACGCTGCCGATGCTGTCGCGGTGCATCATCGCGCCCTCGAACAGGTACGTCACCGTGGCCAGGCCGATGTGCGGATGCGGACGCACGTCGTGCGCATTGCCCGGCTGTTCGGTGGCCGGGCCGAAATGGTCGAAGAACACGAACGGGCCGACCGAGCGGCGCACCGCCGCGGGCAGCAGGCGGCGCACGTTGAAGCCGCCCCCCAGGTCCTTGTCGTGCGGCTGGAGCAGTCGGGTGGCGGGTGCGGTGTCGGTCATCGTGTTCTCCATCGGGGTGAAAGTCAGCCGCGCGATGCTGCCACGGCCGCGATGCGTTCGCCGAAGGCGCGCGCGGTGTCGAGGTCGCCCTTCGGAATCTCGGCCGGGCTCGCGTCCGACGGCGACTGCGTGAGCAGGCCGCCGTAGCCGCCGACGTAGTTGGTCGAGTCGCGCGTGGCGGCCTTGTTGTTGGTCGGCATGATGCCCATGCTGACCCAGATGCCGCTGTGCTGCATCGCGAGCGTCCAGAGGTAGGCCATCGTCGTGACCTTGTCGCCGTTCATCGTGGCGCTGTTGGTGAAGCCCGCAAAGAGCTTGTCCTTCCAGCCCTGGGTGAACCAGACCTTCGACGACGCATCGGCGAATTTCTTGAACTGCCAGCTCACGCCGCCCATGTAGGTGGGCGAGCCGAAGATGATCGCGTCGGCCGCGGCCAGCGTGTCCCAGCCGCCCTCGGGCAGGTTCCCGTCGGCATCGATCGCGAGCAGTTGCGCGCCCGCGCCGTCGGCCACGGCCTGGGCCACGCGCTGGGTATGGCCGTAGCCGGAATGGAAGACGACAACGATGTTGGCCATGGAATGCTTCTCCTTGAAACTGTGGAATGAAGGGTCTTCTTGAACGAGCTTACTTCCTGTCGATGGCGAAGCGGCCCGCGCCGAAGGCGGCGATCGCGAGCAGGCCACCGGCGATCGCGACGTTCTTGAAGAACATCAGCTGGTTCACGAAGGCCTTGTCGACCGGCATGCTCCAGTAGTTGTGGAACATCACCGAGGCGGCGAGCGGAACACCGCGAGCACGACCGCCGCGAGGCGCGTCTTGAAGCCCACGAGCAGCATCAGGCCCACGCCCAGTTCCACGAGCACCGCGATCGCCGCGCCCACCTGCGGCAGCGGCGCCCCCACCGACGCGATGTAACCCACGGTGCCCGCAAAGCCGGTGAGCTTGGCAAAGCCCGCGGGCACGAAGAGCAGTGCGATCAGGATGCGGCCGACGAGGGCCAGCGTGTCCTGTGCGGCGTTGGGGGTGGTCGTGGTGTTCAGCGGGATGGAAGCAGTGGTCATGGAAAACTCCTCGAAATGGTTGAAATGAAAGCGAGTGAAAAGAAAGCCGGGCGGCGCGCCCGGCGAAGGAAAAATCAGGCGGCCAGGTCGAACACCAGCACTTCGGCGTCCTTGCCGGCGCCGAGCGTCAGCTGCGACTCGCCTTCGAGCATCGCGGCGTCGCCGCCCACCAGCTTCTGGCCGTTGACCTCGAGCTCGCCGCGCACCAGGTGCACGTAGCTCTTGCGCGCCGGGTCGAGCGCCAGGCTCGCGGTCTCTGCGCCGTCGAACAGGCCGGCCATCAGGCGCGCATCGGCGTTCACCGTGACCGAACCCTCGGCGCCATCGGGCGAGGCCACGAGGCGCAGCTTGCCGCGCTTCTCGGCATCGCTGAACTGCTTCTGCTCGTAGCCCGGCGCGATGCCGCGCACGTTCGGCTCGATCCAGATCTGCAGGAAGTGCGTGGTCTCGTCGGCCTTGTGGTTGAACTCGCTGTGCATCACGCCGCGGCCCGCGCTCATGCGCTGCACGTCGCCGGGTGGAATGGATTCCACGTTGCCCATGCTGTCCTTGTGCGCCAATTCGCCCGACAGCACGTAGCTGATGATCTCCATGTCCTTGTGGCCGTGGGTACCGAAGCCGGCGCCCGCGGCGACGCGGTCTTCGTTGATCACGCGCAGGTTGCCGAAGCCCATGTAGGCCGGGTCGTAATAGCCCGCGAACGAAAAGCTGTGGAACGAGCGCAGCCAGCCGTGGTCGGCATAACCGCGTTCCTGGGATTTGCGAATCTTCAACATCGTCGAACTCCTTGTTGCGGCCGGTCCCATCGGGGGGCGCCAGGCCGTCTTGCTTGCATGCCGCGCCGGATGCGCAGCGGATGAGAAGAACTTTAGGCCTTCGCTTACAAGTGAAAAGCGCGCGGTTTTGATGGCATCATTCAAATTTTTTGAACGATCAGAAGGGCTGCAAAACCATGCCGACCGCCAGAGACGTATTGACCCCCGATGCGCTCGCCATGCTCCAGACGGTGGCCAGCACCGGCAGCTTCGCCGCCGCGGCGCGCGCGCTCGACCTGGTGCCCAGCGCGCTGAGCTACCGCGTGCGGCAGATCGAGGACGCGCTCGACGTGCTGCTGTTCGACCGCAGCGCGCGCCAGGCCCGCATCACCGAGGCCGGCGCCGAGCTGCTGCGCGAAGCGGCACGCCTGCTCGGCGAGATCGATGCCGTCGCCAACCGCGTGAAGCGCGTCGCCACGGGTTGGGAGCCGATGCTCACGATCGCGGTCGACGGTGCGATCGCGCGCGATCCGATGCTCGACCTCGCCACCGCCTTCTTCGCGCTCGATCCGCCCACGCGGCTCAAGCTGCGCGACGAAACGCTGCTCGGCACCATCGAGGCGCTGACGAGCGGCGAGGCCGACCTCGCGATCGGCGCCGTGCTCGACGCCGCGAGCCTCGCGTTCACAGCCACCGGCATCCGCAGCCGGCCCATCGGCGAACTGTGCTTCGTCTACGCGGTGGCGCCGCACCATCCGCTGGCCCGGCTCGACGAGCCGCTCAGCGATGCCGTGCTGCGGCAGTATCGCGCGGTGGCCGCGGCCGACTCGGTGCGCAGCGGCCAGAGCATGACGGTCAACCTCGTCGGCGGGCAGGACGTGCTGACCGTGCCCACGCTGCAGGCCAAGCTGGCCGCGCAGCTGCACGGCCTCGGCGGGGGCTTCCTGCCCGAGCCGATGGCGCGGCCCTACATCGAGGCCGGCCACCTGGTCGAACGCCGCACCGAGCGCAAGCCGCCGCTCTCCACCATGCACTGCGCCTGGCGCGTGCGCAGCGCGGGTGGCCCGGGCCGCGCGCTCGAATGGTGGCTCGCGCAGTTCGAGCACGAGGCCACGCGGCGCGCACTCCTGGAACGCCACCGTGGACGCTGAATGGAACGCCCCCCGAAGCGCCTGCGGCGCCTCCCCCCACTTGGGGGCGCACCCAGCGGCCCGGCGGAGCCGGTTCCGCGGGTGCCCTGGGCTGTGCTCGTGCGCTTTCATGCGCCGCGGGTCCCTTGCGTCGGCCGATGTAGAGTCGGTGCACGTTCCTCATATCCCAGCCAAAGAAAAGAGTCCCATGACCACTCGCGCCAAACCCAAGCCCGCCGACCGTGCCCCCGCTGCGCCGCGCCACTTCGCCGTCATCGGCGCCGGCATGGCGGGCGTTGCCTGTGCGCGCACGCTGATGCAGGCCGGCCATCGGGTGACGGTGTTCGAGCGCGAGGCCGCGCCAGGCGGACGCATGGCCAGCGTGGACACCGCGTTCGGCCGCTTCGACAGCGGCGCGCAGTACTTCACCGTGCGCGATCCGCGCTTTGCGCTCGCGCTCGAACCCACGCCGGGGCTGTGCCGGCCCTGGAGCGCCAACCTCGTGCGCGTGCTCGACGCACATGGCCGGGTGGCCGAAGCCGCGCTGCCGGGCCACGAGCCGCACTGGGTCGCGCAGCCCGGCATGGACGCGCTGGTGGGCCACTGGGCCGCGCCGCTCGCAGAGCGCCTCGTCGCCGGCACGCAGGTCACGCAGATCGAGCCCGATGCGCTCGACGCCAAGCGCTGGCAGTTGCGCACCGCGGGCGCCGACGATTCGCAGCATGTGTATTCGGGCTTCGATGCGGTGCTGCTCGCGGTGCCGCCGCAGCGCACGCGCGCGCTGCTCGGCGACGGCAGGCTGTCGGCCTCGATCAGCCAGAAGATCGAGCCGGTGCGCATCGCGCCATGCTGGACCTTGATGATCGCCTTCCCGCAGGCCAACCAGCCCACCATGTCGCATCTCGGCCCGCAGTGGAACGCCGCGCGCAGCACGCACCACCGCGTGGCATGGCTTGCGCGCGAATCGTCCAAGCCCGGCCGCGAGCGCATCGAGCGCTGGACCCTGCAGGCCAGCGCCGCCTGGTCGCAGGAGCACCTGCGCGACGACCCCGCGCGCGTGCAGGCCAAACTGCTGCGCGCCTTCGCCGAGATCACCGGCATCCATGCCACGCCCACCCATGCCCAGGCCCGCTGCTGGACCGAAGCCCAGACCCAGGTGCCCGTCGGCAAGAGCCATCTCTGGGACGCCAAGGCCCGCATCGGCGTGGCGGGCGACTGGTGCACCGGGCACCGCGTCGAAGACGCATTCCTGTCGGGCCTGTCGCTCGCCCTCGCGGTGATCTGACGAGGGCGCGATGCATGCGACCGGCCGCTTCGCGCCCTCGCCGACCGGTGCGCTGCACGCCGGTTCGCTGGTGGCCGCGCTCGCGAGCTGGCTCGACGTGCGTGCGCGCGGCCCGCAGGCGCGCTGGCTGATCCGCATCGAGGACGCCGACACCGAGCGCTGCCTGCCCGGCATGGGCGAGCACATCCTGCGCCAGCTGGCCGATTGCGCGCTCGTGCCCGACGCGCCGCCGGTGTGGCAAACGCAGCGCACGGCCCTGTACGAGGCAGCGCTCGCGCGGCTGCAGGCGCTCGGCCTGGCCTATCCCTGCGGCTGCTCGCGCAAGGACATCGACACCGCGCTCGCACGCCTCGGCCAGCCGCACGCGCGCCATGGCGAGCGCGTCTACCCCGGCACCTGCCGCGACGGCCTGCATGGCAAGCCCGCACGCGCCTGGCGCTTCGCCGCCGCGAAGTTCGAGCAGGCTTCGCTGGCAACCGGCCAACTCCACTGGACCGACCGGCGCCTCGGCGCGCAGCAGCAGGACGTCGCGCGCGAGGTCGGCGACTTCGTGCTGCGCCGCGCCGACGGTCCCTGGGCCTACCAGCTCGCGGTGGTGGTCGACGATGCCGACCAGGGCGTCACCGACGTGGTGCGCGGCGAAGACCTGGCCGACAACACCGCGCGCCAGATCCTGCTGCAGCGCGCGCTCGGCCTGCCCACGCCCGGCTACCTGCACACGCCGCTGGTGCGCGGCGCCAACGGCGAAAAGCTCTCCAAGCAGAACGGCGCACGCGCCATCGACACCGCGACACCCGCCGCCGCGCTGGCCGCGCTCGACGCCGCCGCGCGCGTGCTCGGCCTGGGCGCGGCCCGCGGCGGCAGCTGCGCCGAGGCGCTGGCCGGCTGGGTCGGCGAATGGCGCGCTCTCTACAATCCGCGGGCCACATGAACCTTCCCGACACCGTGCCCCCCGATTCCCCCTCCGCCGACGATCCGACCGGCGATCAGCCGCATCCGCTGCACCGCCGCCTCAAAAGCTTCGTCAAGCGCGGCGGCCGCACCACCGACGGCCAGGCCCGCGCCTTCGCCGAACTCGGCCCGCTGTACCTCGTGCCCTACCAGCCCGAGCCGCTCGACCTGACCGCAGCGTTCGGCGGCCGCGAAGCGCCCACCGTGCTCGAGATCGGCTTCGGCATGGGCGAGGCCACGGCGCACATCGCCACGGTGCTGCCCGACACCAACTTCCTGTGCTGCGAGGTGCACGAGCCCGGCGTCGGCGCGCTGCTCAAGCGCATCGGCGAACAGTCGCTCACCAACATTCGCATCTGCGCGCACGACGCCGTCGACGTGCTCGACCACATGCTGCAGCCCGCCTCGCTCGCGGGCGTGCATGTGTTCTTTCCCGACCCCTGGCACAAGAAGCGGCATAACAAGCGCCGGCTGATTCAGCCCGAATTCGTGAAGAAGCTCGCCGAGCACCTGCGCCCCGGCGGCTACATCCACTGCGCCACCGACTGGCAGCCCTACGCCGAGCAGATGCTCGAGGTGCTGTCGGCCGAGCCCATGCTGCGCAACACCGCAGACGGCTACGCACCCAAGCCGGCGTACCGGCCGCTCACCAAGTTCGAGAACCGCGGCCTCAAGCTCGGCCACGGCGTCTGGGACCTGGTGTTCGAAAAGCGCGCCTGAGGCGCCGCGCGCACCGGCGCGCCGCATTCCCCGATGTCGTAGGTGTAAGCACCCCCGGCGCCCGCCTTCGCGGCAGGCATCCGAATTGCTACACTTTTACTTACAACTCACCGTCAGGGGGAACCATGGAAAGCACGCGCAGGGACTGGTTGGGCAAGGCATGCGGCGCACTGCTGCTGGGCAGCGGCACGGCGCTGCCGGCGTTCGGCCAATCGGGTCGCGCCGCCGCCGGCGACCGGGTCGTGGTGCTCGGCCAGTCGGTGCCGCTCACGGGCGACGCGAGCGAGATCGGCCTCGCGTTCGCGGCGGGCAGCCGGCTCGGGGCGAACGACTTCAACGAGCGCCATGCCGGCAGCGGCCTGCAGCTCAAGCTGAGCCAGCTCGACGACGGCTACGACGCGGCGCGCGCCGTCCGCAACGCCGAGGCGCTGCTCGGCAAGGAAAAGGCCGACATGCTGTTCGGCTTCGTCGGTACCGCGAGCAGCGGCGCCGCCGCCGACATCGCGGCGAAGCATGGCAGCCTGCTGTTCGCGCCTTTCGCGGCCTCCGACGCGTTGCGCGGCGCCGACCATCCGCATGTGTTCCACGTGCGCCCCGGCATGATCGACGAGGCGCTCAAGATCGTGCGCCAATGCGCCACCGTGGGGCAGACGCGCATCGCGCTGGTGGGCGACGACAACGCCATGGGCCATGCGGGCCGCACCGCCATGCAGCAGGCACTCGCCGAACGCAGGATGGAACCGCTGGTCGCCACGGCAATGGTGCCCCCGGGCGGCGGCGACGCGCTCGACGGCCCGCTCAAGGCGGTGCTCGCGCAGAAGCCGCAGGCCATCGTGCTGGTGTCGCTCTCGGGCACCACGGCCAGCGCGATCCGCAAGCTGCGCAAGAGCGGCTATGGCAGCACCTTCCTGGCGTTCTCCATCGTCGGCATCGACCCGCTCTATGCGCAGCTCGGCAAGGACATGGGCGGCATCGTGATCTCGCAGGTGGTGCCCTCGCCGCGGCCCTCGGCGATTCCGATCGTCAAGGAATACCGCACCGTGCTCGACAACTCCGACCAGTCGCCCTCGTACGAAGGCCT
>CAMLCW010000241.1 GCA_946478645.1 uncultured Variovorax sp. | reverse complement strand
CGCGGCACATTTTCTCCCCGGAACAGAATCTGCCCGAGCGTCGCCTGGGCCTCGGCCAGTGCTGCTTCGATGGTGTCGAGCGCCAACTCGCATTGCTGCCCGGCCGAGTCCGGGAATTCGCCGCTCGCAAAGTCCTGGCCGATGGTGCCGGACACCATGATCCAGTCGCCATCGACCACGGCACGGGAATAGCCGGCGAGTTCCTCGTACGGCGAGCCACTCTGGATGAAGCGGCGGCCGGTGCCGGGTTCGTCGACGCTCTTCATACCGGCTTGAATCCGGTCTCGCGGATCACGCGGCCCCAGTGCGCCGTGGCGTCGACCACCCATTGCTGCACTTCGCGCGCGGGCGCGGCCATCACTTCATTGCCCATGCGGGCCAGCTTCTCCTGCAGGTCGGGTTGCGCGAGCACGGTCTTCACCGCGGCGTCGAACTGCGTCACGAAGTCCTGCGGCAGCCCCTTCGGGCCGAAGAAGGCCAGCCAGGGATTCTTGTCGACGCCCTTGAAGCCGAGCTCCAGGAAGGTGGGAATGTCGGGCGCGATGCGGCTGCGCTCGGTGCCGGAGCTCGCGAGGATGCGCACCTTGCCCGCGCGGTGGTGTTCGATCAGCTCGGTCATCGACGCGATGCCGATCGGCACCTGCCCGGCCAGCAGGTCCTGCACCATCGGTGCGCCGCCCTTGTACGGCACGGGGTTCGTCGCCACGCCGAACGCGCGGCCGACGATCTGGCCGATGAACTGCGGCACGCTGCCGGCAGCGGGAATGCCGTAGTTGGCCTCCTTCGGGTTGGCCTTCATCCAGGCGCCGAGCTCGGGCAGCGTCTTGACGCCGATGCGGGAGCTCACGGCGATCACGTTGTAGTAAGTGGCGACGCCGGCCAGTGCGGTGAAATCGGCCACCGGATCGTAGCCGGCCGCGGCGATGGTGAGCGGAATGATCACCTGGGTATGGTCGATCGACAGCATGATCGTGCCGCCGTCGGGCGGCGCGGCCTTCAGCAACTGCGCCGCGATCTGTCCGCCGGCGCCGGGCCGGTTCTCGACAATGAAGAGCTGCCCGCCCATGGCCTTGCCGAGCCGCTCGATGAGCGCACGCGCCACCACGTCGGTGGCGCCCCCGGGCGAGAAGCCCACCAGCACGCGGATCGGGCCGTCGGGCCGCTTCGCAAAGGCCGGCAGCGGTGCCGACAACCAGGGCGCCAGCAGGGTGGCCGCGAGGGCCGGTCCGAATGTTCGTCGTTGCATGATGTCTTCTCCAGGGTTGTCAAAGGGGGGCGGCGGGCGATGCCTGCAGCGCCGTCAACTGCGCCTCGATCAGCAGGATCTCGACCTCGTGGCAGCGCACCAGCCGCAGCCAGCGTGCATCGTCCATGCCAGCTGTGCGCTCCGCGTGCAGGCCGATGTGGCACGCGGTGCCGTCGGGCGTGGGTTCGACGCTGGCACGGATGCGCGGCACGAGCGAGGCCGCCGAACCGCCGACGTGGTAGGTCACGCCGAAGCCCTGCGCATCGGGCACCGGCCGGACCCACGCGGGCTGCCCATCGAACAGCGATCGGCCGCGCACCACGCCGTCGCCGACAGGCTCTGCCTGCCAGCAGCCCAGCGCCCAGCCACCGAGCCGCACGCCGTCGGCCAGGAAGGCCTGCGCGATCGGTGCCGGCACCTGGCACCGCACCGATGCGCAATGCGCCGTGGCTGTGGTCATCGGGTCAGCTGCGCCAGCGCGCGCAGTGCGCCGACCACTTCGTCGGCCGTGTTGTAGAAGTGCGGCGCGATGCGCACCACGTCGTTGCGCGCCGACACCACGTAGCCGGCCTTCAGCATCTGCGCCTCGAGCGCGGCCGCGGTGCCGGGCACGCGGATCGCGGTGTTCGGGCCCTTCGCGGCCGGCAGCGCCGGGCTTGCGACCGACAAACCGAGGCGCGCGGCCTCCTCGAGCGCCACGGCCGAAAGCTCGGCAAGGTAGGCCTCGATGGGCGGAATGCCGATCTCGTTGAGCAGCCCCATGCTCGCGCGCGCCACGCTGGCGCACATCATCGGCGGCGTGCCGGTGTTGAAGCGCGCCGCGCCGTCGGCAAAGTCGAGCCCGGCGGGATCGAAGGCGAACGGATCCACGCGGCCGAACCAGCCCGTGACCGTCGGCGTGAGCTGCCGCGCGAGCGTCGGCCGCACATAGAGGAAGGCGATGCCCGGAATGCCGAGCAGGTATTTCTGCGCACCGGCGGCAAGCACGTCGACGTCCTGCGCGCGGACATCGATCTCGAGCGACCCCGCCGACTGGTAGGCGTCCACGAACTGGATCGCGCCGCTCGCGCGCGCGGCGCGGCCGGTGGCCGCGATATCGACGATCTGGCCGTCGTAGTAGCAGGCCTGCGAGACCGAGACCAGCGCGGTGCGCGCGTCGATCGCCTCGATGATCCGTTCGGCAGCCTGCGTTTCGCCGGCCTGCGCCTGCACCAGGCGCACCTGCGCGCCGCGCGGCTGCTGTGCGAGCCACACGTGGCACAGCGACGGAAAGTCCAGCGTGGTGGTGACGACCGTGTCGCGCCCCGGCTCGAAGCGCAGCGTCGACGCGATGCTGGAGGCCGCGTCCGAGACGCTGCCCAGCACCGCGATGTCGTCCGCATCGGCATGGATCATGCGTGCGAACTCGGCGCGCGCCAGCGCCACCTGTTCCATCCAGTAGCCCCAGTCCGCGCCGCGGCGAAGCCAGACGTCGAGATAGTCGTCGATCGCCTGGCGCACCGGCAGGCTCAGCGCGCTTTGCGAACAGCTCGAGAGCTGTGCCGTACGTTCCAGGATGGGAAAGAGTTTTCGGTAGGAAGAGAATGGATGTTTCATGAGATTGCCTTGCATGACCGCAAGGCCCTGGAGCGATGAACAAGACCGCTGAAGCCGCCGGAGCGCCCTCCGCGTGGATCGAAGTGCCGCATTTCCGCTGGGCGCCGCTGACCGCCGGCGATGCGCCGGCCGTGCGCTTCCGCAAGGGCGAGACCCTGTTCTTCCAGGGCGACGCGGTGCGCCACGTCTACATCGTCGAGGAAGGGCGCGTGCGGCTGGTGCTGCTGTCGGCCGCGGGGCACGAGAAGCACATGGCCATCGTGGGCACGCAGGGCATGGTGGGCGAATGCAGCGCATTCCTGGACGGCACGCACTCGGTGACGGCAGTGGCCTCGTCGGACGTGGTGGCGCGCCAGATCGGGCGCCAGCAACTGCTGCAGGGTATGGAGCGCGACCCGGCCTGCCTGCGCCAGGTGCTCTGGCTGACCAACGTCAAGCTGCGCATCCTCGCCAACCAGAACCTGTTGCTGAGCCAGGCCACCGCTGCACAGCGTGTGGTGCACCATCTGGTGCAGCTGGCCGACACCTACGGCACGCCTTCGGCCGGAGGCACCGTGATCGGCATCGCCTTCACGCACCAGGAGATGGCCAACATCACCGGCCTGAGCCGGGTCATGGTTTCCAACGTGCTGATCCAGCTGCAGGAACAGGGTCTGACCGACAAGGCCAATGCGCATTGCGTCATCCGTGACATCGAGGGGCTGAGACGGCGTGCCACCGGCGTGTGATGGCGGTAGCGCGCGTCGAACTGCGGATGAGTCTAGGAAGAGCGCGCAGCGCCGTATGTCAACGGGTTTACAAGCGGCGGAATATCAGGCCCCCGCGGGGTGGCGCCGGTCACTTGCTCTTGGCCAGCCCCAGCTTGTCGATCACCGCCTTCTCGCGCTTCACCGTGTCGCGCGCAAACTGCGTGTACTCGGCCGAGCTCTTGTAGTCGGGCAGCATGTCGTAGCGGGCAAGCGCGGCCACGTAGCTCGGCTCTTCCATCGCCTGCTTGAACGCGTCGTGCAGCTTCTTCACCACCTCGGGCGGCGTGCCCTTGGGCGCGCCGATGCCGAAGGGCGATGTCTGCACGAGGTCGTAGCCCAGTTCCTTCAGCGTGGGGGCGTCCGGGAACTTGGCCAGCCGCTTCTCGCCCCAGGTGTTGAGCACGCGCAGCTTGCCGGACTCCACGTGCGGCGCAAAGCCGGTGCTGTCGGCCACGGCCATGATCTGGCCGCTGAGGATCGCGAACATCGCCTCTGAGTTGCCCTTGTAGGGCACGTGCTGCAGCTCGATGCCGGCCTGCTGCGCCAGGATCTCGGTCGTGAGGTGCGGGCTCGTGAGATTGCCGGTGGAACCGTAGGTGAGCCGGCCCGGGTTGGCCTTGGCGTAGGCGACGAAGTCGGCCCAGGTCTTGAGCGGGCTGTCGGTCGGCACCACCATGCCGAAGGCATAGCCGGTGACGTTGAGCACGTACGTGATGTCCTCGAGCGGATCCCAGTTGATCTTGGTGGTGTAGCCGATGCGGAACACGCCGAGCGGAATCTGCGCCAGGGTGTAGCCGTCGGGCTGGGAAATCTGCAGCGTCTGCGCCGGCAGCGTGCCGCCGGCGCCGGGCTTGTTCTCGATCAGGACCGGCTGGCCGAGGATCTTGCTCGCGTTGTCGGCGAGCTGGCGCATGGTGACGTCGGTCGGCCCGCCGGCCGAGAAGGCGATGATCAGCTTGATCGGCTTGGCGGGAAAGTTCTGCGCCAGCGCTGACAGCGGCGAGGCGATTCCGCAAAGCGCGAGCGCTGCGGCACACAAAAGAGACGTTCGACGTGACATGGCTTCCTCCTGAAGAATGAGAAAGCGCATTGGGCTTGTCTGCCATTGCCCCGGCAATCAGTGCGCGCCCTTGCACTGTCACGCATGCAACTTCAAAACGTTAGCAAGAAGGCCTATCGGCCTTCTTGCGTATCGCTTTACTTGCCCTTCGCCAGCCCCAGCTTGTCGATCACTGCCTTCTCGCGCACCACCGTGTCCTGCGCGAACTTGGTGTAGGTGGCCGAGCTCATGTAGTTGGGCAGCATGTCGTAGCGCTCGAGCGCGGCCACGTAGCTCGGCTCTTCCATCGCCTGCTTGAACGCGTCGTGCAGCTTCTTCACCACTTCGGGCGGCGTGCCCTTGGGGGCGCCGATGCCGAACGGCGAGTTCTGCACGATGTCGTAGCCCAGTTCCTTGAGCGTGGGTGCATTCGGGAACTTGGCCAGACGCTTCTCGCCCCAGGTGTTGAGCACGCGCAGCTTGCCGGCCTCGACCTGCGGCGCGAAGCCGGTGCTGTCGGCGGCGGCCATGAGCTGGCCGCTGAGCACCGCGAGCATCAGGTCGGCGCTGCCCTTGTAGGGCACGTGCTGCAGCTGGATGCCGGCCTGCTGCGCAATGATCTCGGTCGTGAGATGCGGGCTCGTGAGGTTGCCGGTGGAGCCGTAGGTGAGCTTGCCCGGATTGGCCTTGGCGTAGGCGACGAAGTCGGCCCAGGTCTTGAGCGGGCTGTCGGTCGGCACGACGATGCCGAAGGCATAGCCGGTGACGTTGAGCACGTAGCTGATGTCCTTGAGCGGGTCCCACGTCAGCTTGGTCGTGTAGCCGAGGCGGAACACGCCGAGCGGGATCTGCGCCACGGTGTAGCCGTCGGGCTGCGCGGTCTGCAGCGCCTGCGCGGGCAGGGTGCCGCCGGCGCCAGGCTTGTTGTCGATGATGACCGGCTGGCCGAGGATCTTGCCCGCGTTGTCGGCGAGTTGGCGCATCGTGATGTCGGTGGGGCCTCCGGCGGGGAAGGCGATCACCAGCTTGATCGGCTTGGCGGGAAACGCCTGCGCCAGCGCCGACAGCGGAGAAAAGATGCCGCAAGCGGCGAGCGTTGCGGCACAGCAGAGAAGGGAACGGCGGGACATGACGGATTCCTGAAGAAGAAACGAATGTAAATAAAACGAAAGCGCGCATTGGGCCCTGCTCCGGGGCCGGAGGCAATCGGGGCAACCCGATGCCTGTCGCGTGCGCGGCAGGCGCCTATTTTCTCGCGGCCTGCTCGAAGCCCTGCAGCACATTGACCGCGTTCACGCCGATCTCATCCACCGCATAGCCGCCTTCGAACACGAAGACCGTGGGCAGGCCCGCGCGCGCGAGGTCTTCGCCCATGCGCAGGTAGTCGTCGCCGCGCAGGCGAAAGCCCGCGACGGGGTCGCCTTCGAAGGTGTCGACGCCGAGCGAGACCACGAGTGCGCCCGCCTTCACGGCGGCGATGCGGCCGAGCGCGATGGCGAGCGCCGCGCGCCAGCCCGCGAAATCGGTGCCGCGGGGCAGCGGCAGGTTGTGGTTGAAGCCCTCGCCCGCGCCGGCGCCGTGCTCGTCGGCATGGCCCAGGTAGTACGGGTAGTCGGTCATCGGATCGCCATGCAGGCTCGCGAAATGCACGTCGCTGCGTTCGTAGAAGATCGCCTGCGTGCCATTCCCGTGGTGGTAGTCGACGTCGAGCACCGCCACCCGTTCGACGCCCGCACCGCGCAGCGCCTCGGCGGCGACCGCGGCATTGTTGAGAAAGCAGTAGCCGCCGAAGAAATCGGCGCCCGCATGGTGGCCCGGCGGCCGCGTGAGCGCGAACGCCGCGCCCGCACCGGCAGCCACCCGCCGCGCCGCGGTCCAGGCGCAGGCGGCGCCGTGGCGTGCCGCGGCCCAGCTGCCAGCCATGAGCGGCGTGCCGGCATCGAACGCGAACAGGCCCATGCGGGCCGGAAAGCTCTTCGGCAGCACGTCCGTGCGCATGCCGCGCGTGGGCCAGTACGAAGGCAGCGCATCGCGCGTGGCGTTGGCCGGGTCGAGCGCCACCCACTCGTCCCAGGCATGGGCGATGAAGTCGAGGTAGCGCGGCGCATGCACGCGGGCCAGCAGCGCTTCGTCGAAGGCATCATCGGGCGCCGCGAGCGGGCCGAGGCCGCGGCGCAGCAGCTCGTCCTTCACATGGTCGACGCGCGCGGGCAGCTCGAAGCAGGGCACCAGTTCGCCGCGGAACATCTCCACCTTGCCCTGGTGCAGCGCATGGCGGTCGTTGTAGATGGTGAGCATGCCGCCATCATGCCGCAGCGCCCTCAGCGCGCCAGCACCGGCGCCAGGGCCACGCCGGTGTGCGTGCCGAGCCGCACCACGTCCTCGGGCGGCGCCGCCGCGACCACCCGGCCGCCGGCGTTGCCGCCCTCGGGGCCGAGATCGATGATCCAGTCCGCCTCGGCGATCAGGTCGAGGTCGTGCTCGATCACGACCACGCTGTGGCCGCCGTTCACCAGCCGGTGCAGCACATGGATCAGCCGTTCGACGTCGGCCATGTGCAGCCCCACCGTGGGCTCATCGAGCACGTACAGCGTGTGCGGCGCCTTCTGGCCGCGCCGGGTGACGTCGTCGCGCACCTTGCTGAGCTCGGTCACCAGCTTGATGCGCTGCGCCTCGCCGCCCGACAACGTGGGCGACGGCTGGCCGAGCGTGAGATACCCGAGCCCCACGTCCTTCAGCAACTGCAGCGGATGCGCGATGTTGGGCATGGCCGCAAAGAACTCGACCGCCTCGTCCACTTCCATCTGCAGCACCTCGCCGATGCTCTTGCCGCGCCAGCTCACGGCCAGCGTCTCGGGGTTGAAGCGCGCACCGTGGCAGACCTCGCACGGCACCTTCACGTCGGGCAGGAAGCTCATCTCGATGGTGCGCACGCCCGCGCCGTCGCAGCCGGGGCAGCGGCCTTCGCCGGTGTTGAAGCTGAAGCGCGCCGGGCCGTAGCCGCGCGCCTTGGCTTCGAGCGTGTCGGCGAAGAGCTTGCGGATCGTGTCCCAGAAGCCGATGTAGGTCGCCGGGCAGCTGCGCGGCGTCTTGCCGATCGGCGTCTGGTCGACCTCGAGCACGCGGTCGATGGTCTCGTAGCCCTCCACGCGATTGCAGCCCGACCACGCCGGCCGCTTGCCCGCGGCGTCGGCCTCGCGGCCGGCCTTGGTGGTGCGCTGCGCGACGATGGCCTGCACGTTGGCCAGCAGCACGTCGCGCGCGAGCGTCGACTTGCCCGAGCCGCTCACGCCCGTGACCACCACCAGGCGGCGCAGCGGCAGCGTGGCGGTCACGTCCTGCAGGTTGTGCAGGTCGGCGCCGTGCACGCTG
>CAMLCW010000240.1 GCA_946478645.1 uncultured Variovorax sp. | reverse complement strand
GCTCGCCGTCTGCATGAACCTGATCTTCGGAGCCTGGCTGCGAGACCGGCTCTACGCCCACTACGCGCTCTACGTCCTCTGCATCGCGGCGCTCTCCGTCAACCGCCAGGGATTCGCAGCGGAGTGGTTCCTCGGCGACCGGCCCGAGCGCGTTGCGCAGACGCTGCTGGCCGTCAACTGCTTCTTCAACATGGTGGGTACCGCGTTCATGGCGCGAATCTTCCAGTTCCGGCGCCATTGGCGGCCTGCGGCGCAGTTCTTCAATGCAGTGGTGGGCTACAACTTCGTTGCGTTCGTGCTGGCCTTGGCCGGCCATCACGCCGCGGTCGCGCCCTGGGTCACCGCGGGCAGCGCCGCGTCCACGCTGTTCGGCGCCGTTTTCGTCTGCTACCTGCTCTTCGTGCGGCGCCAGTTCCAGTACCTGCTGCCTGCCTCGGCCTTTGCGACAGGAACCTTGCTTGGGCTCTATGGGCTGCTGAAGCTCTGGCTCGGCGACCAGGTGCCCGGCGTGACGCCCGACCGCATGTACTGGCTCGGCACCATGGTCCACCTCATCCTGCTGAACGTGGCCGTGGCCGACCGCACGCGGCGCGCCGAGCGCGACTACCGCGCCGAGCGCGAGCGCGTGCTCGCGGTGCGGCTCGAGGCCGAGCAGGCCCTGGAGGGCACCGTGGCGCGGCGCACCGCCGAACTGCAGCAGACCAATGCCGCGCTGCACGAGGAGATCGCGGCGCGTGCACGCCTCGAAGCCCGGCTGCGGGAGTCGCTCGAGGTCGAGCGCCAGGCGATCGCCCAGCAGCGCGAGTTCGTCTCGATGGTGTCGCACGAGTTCCGGACGCCGCTGACCGTGATCGACGGCGCGGCGCAATCGCTCGACATCTCGAAGCTCGGTGCGGAACCGGTGGTGAAGCAGCGCACCGAGCGCATCCGGCGCGCGGTGCAGCGCCTCACGATGCTGATCGAGAACATCCTTCTGGCGGACCGCCTGCAGCCGGAGAACCGGGCGTTGCGTGTCGATGCCATCGACCTGACCGCACTCGTGCGTGGACTGTGCGAAAGCTCCCACTTTCCCGCCGCTTCGCGCTTGGTGCTCGAGGTACATGACCCGGTGTCGACGGTGCGCGGAGATCGCGCGCTGCTCGAGATCGCGCTCCAGAACCTCATACAGAACGCGTTGAAGTATTCGCCGGCGGACCAACCCGTGCGGGTTGTGCTTCAGCAGACAGGCGAGACTGTGCAAGTCGATGTGATCGACCGCGGGCCCGGCGTTGCAGCGGCCGACGCGGACCGCATCTTCGAGAAGTACTTCCGTGCCGAAACCACGGGCGCGGTGGCGGGCACGGGCCTGGGCCTGCACCTGTCGCGCGAGATCGCGGTGCGCCATGGCGGCAGCGTGGTGCTGCACGAAAAGTCCCGCGCAGGGTCGACGTTCCGCCTCGAACTTCCGATTGCGAAGCTCGAACCCGACGCGTGAGCGGCGGCGTCCAGAACGGTCAGTAGTCCAGCCGGACCGTCAGTCCCAGCGTGCGCGGCGTTCCGACCGATGCCACGTAGGCACCGTTTGCAGTGGAGGCCACGGTCGGGAAGTACTTCTTGTTGAGCGCATTGCGCAACCAGAGCGAGATGCTCCAGATTTCAGTGCCGCGTGCCACCTTCCAGCCGGTGGCGATATTCAGCAGCCCATAGGCTGCGATGCGCGAATGGACCGAGCCGTCGAGCGTGCCGTCCTGTGCGGACCGCCACGCGTACGCCGCCGACACGAAGTGCTGGGTGGTGGCGCTCACGGGCCTGCGGTATTCGGCGCCGACATTGAATGTCCAGCGCGGTGCCCCGGCAACCTGCCGTCCGGTCAGGCTGCATCGTGCCTGCGGCAGGAATGCGCGTTCTGACGGGCAGGGCGCGTCGTCGTAGCGTCGATAGCGTGCATCGTTGAAGGCAGCGTTGGCCCACACGGTCAGCCCGCGCGCCGGTCGGGCGCTGGCATCGAGTTCCAGTCCCCGGCTGCGGAGATCGCCGGCGTTCGTGAGGATCTCGACGTAGTTGCCCGCGCCTGCACCGGCCGGCACGAACATCGACGTCTGATAGCCGCGCACGCCTGCCAGGAAGGCATTCAGGTTGAGTGTCAGACGGTCGTTCCACAGGCTGCTCTTGAAGCCGACGTCGAGGCTGTCCACACGTTCGGGCCCGATGATCAGCGACGAGGCGCCGAGCGGGCCGGGCGCCGCACCCGGCCCTGCCAGATTGATCCCGCCCGACCGCTCGCCGTGCGAAAAGCTCGCGTAGCCGATCGTGCCCTCATCGAGCCGGTAGCTCGCACTCAGCAGCGCCGACGGGCTGGTCTTTCGGATGGCCAGCGGACCGGTGTCATAAGCCCCCAGCACGATCGGACGATTGCGCAGGAACGCAGTGGCGGCGGCACCACCGGTCGAGTCGCCGCGATGGGTGCGCGCGTCCTTGCGTTCATGCGTGATGCGCAGGCCGGCCGTGAGGTCGAGCTTGGACGTGGCGTGCCACGTGGCCTGGGAGAAGAGCGCGAAGCTCTCCGTGTCGAGCGCGCCAAAGCTCACCGTGCTCGCGTTGGCGAGCACCGGCAACGGCGTTCCCTGCAGCACGATGTCCGCCCGCGGACCGAACACGGTGAAGATCTCGTTGCGCATGCGCTGGCGCATGTAGAAGGCGCCCACCACGTGGTCGACCGCACCACCGGTGGGCCCGGCGTAGCGCAGCTCCTGCGAGAACTGCTGCTGGCGCACGCGCGAGCCGCCGTCGATCAGCACGGGGATGTTGAGGTTGTCGTTGGCGGTGGGCGAGAACTTCCATGAGCGACCCGCCGTGATGGACGTGACGGTGGCGCCGGACCCGAGCTTCCAGTTCGCTTCGGCCGACACGCCACCTTGGTCGAGATCGACCCGCTCCACGCCGTCGGTGTTGACCGCATAGCGCCGCGGGTCGGCGACGATGCCGGTGGCGCCGCCCGCCCGGGCGCGGGCCGCAGCCGGGCCGCTTCCCAGCGAGTAGATGACGCGGGTGCCGTAGGTGGAGCGCTCCCGGTGCTGGTCGGCGATCAGGCGCAGGCTGAAGGCATCGCCCCGGCGCAGCAGCCACTGGCCGCGGATGCCGGATCGATTGCCTCCGTTGACGCTGCCGCCGTCGTGGAGGTTCTCGATGCTGCCGCGTTCATGGGTGCCGTACACCAGCAGCCGGCCCGCCGTTTCTTCCGACCAGGCGCCCGAGAAGATGGCTTGCCCCTGCGCCAGGCCGCGCTGCCCGATCGAGAGTTGCAGGCTGCGCTCGGTCTCGCGGCTCGGCGGTCGCGTGTGCAGCGCCAGCACGCCGGCGGTCGTGTTCTTGCCGAACAGCGTGCCTTGCGGCCCGCGCAGCAGGTCAACGCGCTCGATGTCGAGCAGGTCGAATGTCGCCATGCCGGCGCGGCCCAGGTAGACGTTGTCGAGGTAGACGCCCGTGCTGCCCTCGAGGCCGTCGTTCGATGGGTTCTTTCCAACGCCGCGCACCGCGATCGCCGATTGCCGCGGATCGCCGAAGGTGATGCTGGTACTCGGCAGCCATTGCTGCAGGTCTTCGAGCCGGTAGCTTTGCTGCGTCGCCAGGGCCTCGCCATCGATCGAGGTCAGCGGGATCGGCACTTGCTGCGCGGCCTCCGAACGGCCTCTGGCACTCACGGTGACGGCCGGGAGCGTTTCGCCATCGCCTGAAGGCGCCGGCTGCGCATGGGCCGCCAGGGCGAGTCCGAAGGTGAGAGCGCTGACAGCCAGGGAACGCGGGAGGAACTCGCATCGGCAAACGCGGCCAGCCATGCGCGAACGCTCAGAGGGACGCTCTCTTCCGAAACACGTTGGTGGCAGGCATGAGGAGAAGGGCGTCACCCTGCTGAGCCCCTACTCCACCGTCACACTCTTCGCCAGATTCCGCGGCTTGTCCACATCGGTCCCGCGCGCGCAGGCCGTGTGGTACGCCAGCAATTGCAGCGGCACCACGTGCAACAGCGGCGAGAGCGCGCCGTAATGCTCGGGCATGCGGATCACGTTGAGGCCCTCGGCGCCCTTGATCCTGGTGTCGCCGTCGGCCAGCACGTAGAGCACGCCGCCGCGCGCGCGCACTTCCTGCAGGTTGCTCTTGAGCTTCTCGAGCAGGGTGTCGTTCGGCGCCACCGCCACCACCGGCATCTCGCTCGTGACGAGCGCGAGCGGGCCGTGCTTGAGCTCGCCGGCGGCGTAGGCCTCGGCGTGGATGTAGGTCACTTCCTTGAGCTTGAGCGCGCCTTCGAGCGCGATCGGGTAGTGCAGGCCGCGGCCGAGGAAGAGCGCGTTGTCCTTGCGCGCGAAGTCTTCGGCCCAGCCGATGATCTGCGGCTCGAGCGCGAGAACCGACTGCAGCGCGACGGGCAGGTGGCGCATTTCCTTCAGGTAGCGCGCCTCGTCGGCCTCGCTGAGCCGGCCCTTGCTCTGCGCGATGGCCAGCGTCAGCAGGAACAGGCCGGCCAGCTGCGTGGTGAAGGCCTTGGTCGAGGCCACGCCGATCTCCACGCCCGCGCGCGTGATGTAGGCGAGCTTGCACTCGCGCACCATGGCGCTCGTGGCCACGTTGCAGATGGTGAGCGTCTGCTCCATGCCGAGCGAGCGCGCGTGTTTGAGCGCGGCGAGCGTGTCGGCGGTCTCGCCCGACTGGCTGATGGTGACCACCAAAGTCCGCGGGTCGGGCACCGACTCGCGGTAGCGGTATTCGCTCGCGATCTCGACCTGGGTCGAGATCTTCGCGATGCCCTCGAGCCAGTACTTGGCGGTGCAGCCGCTGTAGTAGCTGGTGCCGCAGGCGAGGATGAGGATCCGGTCGATGTCCTTGAAGACGCGATGCGCGCTCGCGCCCGTGGCGCCGTCCTGCCCGATGCCGTCGAACAGCTCGGGCACGATGCCGGCCACGCCTTCGAGCGTGTCGCCGATGGCGCGCGGCTGCTCGAAGATCTCCTTCTGCATGTAGTGGCGGTACGGGCCGAGCTCGGCCGCGCCACTGTGCGCGAGCACGGTGCGCACGGTGCGTTGCACGGGCTTGTGCTGGCGATCGACGATCCAGTACTTGCCGGGCTGCAGGTCGACCACGTCGCCCTCTTCGAGGTAGACGATCTGGTCGGTCACGCCGGCCAGGGCCATGGCGTCGCTGGCGAGAAAGTTCTCGCTGCCGTCCTTGCCCGCGCCGAGCACCAGCGGCGATCCGGCACGCGCGCCCACCACGCGCTGCGGCTCGTCGCGGCAGATCACGGCAATGGCGTAGGCGCCGTGCAGTTGCAGCACCGCGGCCTTGACGGCTTCGAACAGGTCGCCGTCGTAGAGGCTGTCGACCAGATGGGCGATGACTTCGGTGTCGGTCTGGCTCTCGAAGACGTAGCCCTTGGCTTCGAGCGCCGCGCGCAGCGGCTCGTGGTTCTCGATGATGCCGTTGTGCACGAGCGCGATGCGGCCCGGCCGGGCGCCCTGCGCATCGGCGCCCGGGCCGTGGCTGAAATGCGGATGGGCGTTGTGCACGGCCGGCGCGCCGTGCGTGGCCCAGCGCGTGTGGGCGATGCCGGTCAGGCCTTCGACGTGGTCCTCGCGCACTTGCACTTCGAGCTCGGCCACGCGCGAGGTGGTGCGCGCACGGGCCAGGCCGCCCGCGTGCACCGCGACGCCGCAGGAGTCATAGCCGCGGTATTCGAGGCGCTGCAGGCCCTGGACGAGGACCGGAACGATGTTGCGATGGGATGCCGCGCCGACGATGCCGCACATGGTGTTTGCCTTTTACGAGAAGCTGATCAGAACAGCCGTCGATGGTAGGCAGCAAGATAAGAAATATGCATTCAAAATTTACCTGCTTTCGACTATCTATTTCAAATCTAAGTTGGATCGAACATTTATTTCATAAACTGTCTGGCTATGGAATTAGATGCCGTCGACCTCCGCTTGCTCGAAGCGCTCCAGCAGGACGCCTCGCGCACCAACCAGCAACTGGCAGCTGACGTGGGCGTCTCGCCCCCCACCTGCCTGCGGCGCGTGCAGCGGCTGCGGCAGGAGGGCCTGATCGAGCGGCAGGTGGCGCTGTTGTCGCCCGACCGCCTCGCGGCCGTGCAGGGCCACGGGCTGCAGGCGGTGGTCGAGATCTCGCTCGACCGCCAGGACGCGGCCGCGCTCGACGCTTTCGAGGCGCGCGTGATTGCCGACGATGCGGTCCAGCAGTGCTGGCGCGTTTCGCCGGGCCCGGACTTCGTGCTGGTGGTGGCCGCGCGCGACATGCCCGCCTACGGCGCGCTCGCGCAGCGCCTTTTCACGGCCGATGCGAACGTGCGCAACGTGCGGGCCTTCTTCAGCCTGAAGCGCGCGAAGTTCGAGCCCCGGCTGCCTATTTCTTCTGCTTCTGCGGCCGCTGCCAGTCCGCAAAGCTGACCGGCTTGCTGCGCGCGACCGTGAGCGCACCGGGCGCGGTCGACTTGTTGACCGTCGAGCCGCCGCCGATGGTGCCGCCCGCGCCGATCGTGACGGGCGCCACCAGCACGCAGTTGCTGCCCACGTGCACGTCGTCCTCGATGATCGTCCGGTGCTTGTTGGCGCCGTCGTAGTTGGCCGTGATGCTGCCCGCGCCGTAGTTGACGCGCCGACCCACGGTGGCGTCGCCCAGGTAGGCCAAGTGGTTGGCCTTGGCGCCCTCGGCCAGGGTCGAGTTCTTGACCTCGACGAAGTTGCCGATGTGCACCTCGGCGCCGAGCTGCGCGCCGGGCCGCAGCCGCGCGAACGGGCCGACCAGCGCGTTCTCGCCGACCGACACGCCGGCCTTCTCGCCGTCGATGTGGGTGAACGGGTGGATCACCGCGCCCGCCTCGATGCGCGCATTGGCGATCACGCAGTTCGCACCGATGCGCACGCCTTCGCCAAGGAACACCGCGCCTTCGAACACGCAGTTGACGTCGATTTCGACGTCGGTGCCGCAGGCCAGCGTGCCGCGCAGGTCGAAGCGCGCCGGGTCGGCAAGCCGCACCCCCTGCGCCATCAGCGCATCGGCCTGGCGCAGCTGCCAGGCGCGCTCCAGCGCGGCGAGCTGCGCGGGGCTGTTGATGCCGGCGACCTGCAGCGCATCGGCCGTGACGTGCGCCACCACGGGCACGCCGTCGGCGGCGGCGAACTTGACGATGTCGGTCAGGTAGTACTCGCCCTGCGCATTGCGGTTGTCCAGCCGCGCGAGCCAGCCCTTGAGCAGCGCCGCAGGCACGGCCATCATGCCGCTGTAGACCTCGCGGATCGCGCGCTGGTCGTCGCTGGCGTCCTTCTGTTCGACGATGGCGCGGACCTCGCCCCCGGCCTCGGCGCGCACGATGCGGCCGTAGCCCGTGGGATCGGCGAACTCGATCGTGAGCAATGCGAGCCGCCCGCCCGCGCTGGCGGCGATCAGCGCGCGCAGCGTGTCTTCGGCGATCAGCGGCACGTCGCCCGAGAGCACCAGCACGGTGCCGTCGTCGGGCAAGAGCGGCATCGCCTGCTGCACCGCGTGGCCGGTGCCCAACTGCGGCTCCTGGCGTGCGAACTGGAGGGTGCCGCCGGCGGCGGGCGCGGCCATGGCGGCCTCGACCTCGGGCGCGCCGTGGCCGGTGACCACCACCACATGGCGTGCGCCAAGGCGCGCCGCGGTGTCGGTGACGTGCGCGAGCAATGCGCGGCCGGCCAAACGATGCAACACTTTGGGCAGCCTGCTCTTCATGCGCGTGCCCTTGCCGGCCGCCATGACGACCACGTCGACCGGCCCCTGGTTCTCTTGCGAAATCTGATTCATGCGTCTTTCTACTCGAATGTCGTGTTGCGCCAAGCTGGCGCGGATTATCGGCGTGCTGCTGGTGGCCGCCGCGCTCGGGGCCTGCAGCACGGTGCGCCTGGCCTACAACAACCTGCCCGAACTGGGCTATTGGTGGCTCGACGGCTACCTCGATTTCGACGGCGCGCAGACCCCCAAGAGATCGGAAGAGCACACGTCTGAACTCCAGTCACGACGAATGATCT
>CAMLCW010000239.1 GCA_946478645.1 uncultured Variovorax sp. | reverse complement strand
ACGCGAAACGCATAGCGCATGTCGATGTCGAGGAACGGCGAGACGTGGAACTGCTTGGCGCACTGCTGCGCGATGCGCTCGCCATGGCGCTCGGCCTCGTCCACCGCGATGAGGTAGCTGTGGCGCTGCCCGAAGGTGTTGTTCACCTCGTAGAGCACCGCCTGCAGCCCGCCTTCGGGGTGGTCGCAGAAATACACGCTGAGCGGATTGAAGGCATGGCCGAGGATGCGCGGCATGCTGAGCAGCCGGATCGCGCCGCCGCTGCGCAGGCCCGCGGCCAGCAGCTGGCGCTCGACGTGCGCGCGCAGCCCGAGGCCGTCGCCCGCGCCATAGTCGCGCGCATGCAGGCTGAACAGGTTGAAGCGGTCGAACGAAAAGAGCCGCAGCCGGCGCGACAGCGCGGGCAGCGCGTCGATGTCGACCAGCATGGAGAACACGCGGTAGCCGAGGCGGTGGCGCGCCGGGCGCAGCCGCTGGTGCATGACGCGGCCGACGTAGAGCGCGGCATCGTCGTTCAAGCGGTGGCCTCCGCGGCCTGGCGCGGCCGAAGGCGGATGCGGTCCGACTCGCCCGCCACGTTCCATGGCCGGCGCACGCCGCCGAGCGCTTCGGCCACGGCCAGTCCGGCCTGCAGCCCGTCCTCATGGAAGCCGGCACCGAAGTAGGCGCCACAGAACCAGGTGCGGCGCTGCCCCTGCAGCGACCACAGTTCGTCCTGCGCGCGCATGGCAGCCGGGTCGAACACCGGATGCTCGTAGACCTCGCTGCGCAGCATGTGCCCGGGCGCGGGCTCGCGCACCGGGTTCAGCGTGAGGAAGAGCGGCGTGTCGTCCGCGATGCCCTGCAGGCGGTTCATCCAGTAGGTGACGCAGGGCGCTTCGGCGCGGCGGCGGTCGGCCGCGTAGTTCCAGCTCGACCAGACGGCGCGCCGCCGGGGCATCAGCGCCGGGTCGCTGTGCAGCACCGCGCGGTTGCGGGTGTAGCCGAAGGCGCCCAGCAGCCGCGTCTCGGCGGCGCTCGGGTCGGGCAGCAGGCGCAGCGCCTGGTCGGCATGCGCCGCGATCACCACATGGTCGAAGCGCCGCGACGCGGCCGATGCGTCGGTGCGCACCATCACCCCATCCGCCTCGCGCCGCACCTCGACCGCGGCGCTGTCGAGCCTCAGCGGCTCGCCGATGCCTTCGGCCAGCCGCGCCACATAGCGCGCGCTGCCGCCCGTCACCGTGCGCCACGCGGGCCGGTCGCCGAGGCTCAGCAGATGGTGGTTCTCGCAGAAACGCACGAAGGCTTCGGTCGGGTAGTCGCCGACGCGCGCGGCCGGCGTCGACCAGATCGCGGCCGCCATCGGGTACAGGTGGTCGTCGCGAAAGGCGCGGCCGTAGCCCCGCGCATCGAGGTAGGCGTCGAGCGGCTGCAGGCCGAACTGCGCGGCGTCGGCTGGCGCCTCGCGGTAGAAGCGCACCAGTTCGCGCAGCATCGCCCAGAAGCGCGGCTTGACGAGGTTGGCAGGCTGCGCGAACAGGCCGCGCAGGCCGCTGCCCGAATACTCGAGCGCGCCGCCGTCGAGGCTCACCGCGAACGACATCTCGGCCGGCTGCGTTGCCACGCCCAGGTGCGCGAACAGCGCCGTGAGGTTCGGGTAGGCGGATTCGTTGTAGACGATGAAGCCGGTATCGACCGCCACCGGCCGGCCGCCGGTCCCCGCCACCTGCACCGTGTTGCTGTGGCCGCCGGGCCGGGCGTCGGCTTCGTATACCGTGACGCGGTGCCGCTGCGACAAAAGCCAGGCCGCGGCCAGCCCCGAGATGCCGCTGCCGATCACGGCGATGTCGAGCGCGCTGCCACCTGCGGCGTCGGCGGGCGGCAACGGGGCTTCGGGGGCGGCGGCAACGGTCATGGAGGCTCCGGAAACAACATGTAGCCGCTTGTACGCAGCTTCTTCTACTTTGGATTTACCGGGCCGCGCCCCGCATGCGCTGTGATCTAATCCCGCCGGCGGTGCGTAGGAGCAGCATGAACACCGTCCGACATGCCCAGGCACCCGTCCTCGCGCGGCCCCGATCGCGAGCGCCATGGCTGTCGATCGTGACACTGCATCAGGGCCGGGACGCGATGCCGACAAGCGAAGAACTCAACAGCCTGGCCGAAGCCGTGGCGCGCCAGGGCGACAGGCAGGCCTTCGCTGCGCTCTTCAAGCATTTCGCGCCGCGCGTGAAGTCGTACCTGGTGCGGCTCGGCACCGCCGAAGGCCTGGCCGAGGAACTGGCGCAGGAAGCGATGGTGAGCGTCTGGCGCAAGGCGCCGAGCTTCGATGCAAGCCGCGCCAACGTCTCGACCTGGATCTTCACCATCGCGCGCAACCTGCGCGTCGATCATTTCCGGCGCGTCGGCAACCGCGCCACCGCCGACACCGACGAACTCGACGGCGACGCCATGCCCGACGACCTGCCCCAGCCCGACGACCTGCTGCTGACGCGGCAGCGCGAGGCCGGCGTGCGGGACGCCATCGCCCGGCTGCCGGCCGAGCAGGCGCACGTGCTGCGCCTTTCCTTCTACGAGGAGCAACCGCATTCGCAGATCGCCGAGACGCTCGGCCTTCCGCTCGGTACAGTCAAGTCGCGGGTGCGGCTTGCCGTGCGCCACCTGCGCCGGCTGCTCGACGGATACGAACCATGACCATTCAACACCATCCTGCCGACGACCTGCTGCTCGCCCACGCGGCCGGCAGCCTCGAGCGCGGGCACGCGGTGGTCGTCGCGAGCCATGTGGAAGGCTGCGCGCAGTGCCGGGAACGCATGCGCCTGCTGGAAACCGCGGGCGGCGTGCTGCTCGACGAACTGCCGCCCGACACCATGGCGCCCGACGCGCTCGCCCGCACGCTGGCCGCCATCGACGCACCACCACCGCTGCCGCCGCGCGCGGCGCCCGCCCCGCTGCCCCGGCCCTCGCTGCCGCCCGGCATGGCCTGGCCGCGCGCGCTCGCCCATTGCCCCGCCACGCCCTGGCGCTGGCTCGGCCCCGGCATGCGCTGGAGCCGCGTCACGCTGCCCGACGATCCCGCGGCCAACGTGTTCCTGCTGCGCATCGGCGCGGGCAAGAACCTGCCGCTGCACACCCACAGCGACTCCGAGCTCACGCAGGTGGTCTACGGCGCCTTCCACGACGGCCGCGCGCTGTTCGGCCCCGGCGACTTCGACGAGGCCGACGGCAGCTTCCACCACCAGCCGGTGGTGCAGGCCGGCAGCGAGTGCATCTGCCTTGCGTCGGTGCGCGGGCGGGTGCTGTTCAACGGCGTGATCGCGCGCACACTGGGGGCGTTGGTGGGCATGTGACGCGGGGACGGTTGAAGAAAATCGTCTTTTTTTGACGCCGACTGTCACAACGCCGAGCGCCCGCCCGTCTGAGAGGTATATCCCAACAACCTCAAGACCGAAGGAGCTCACCATGTCCCAAGCACGACTCGACTACCACGCCCTCGCGCCCGCGGCCGCCCGCGCCGGCGCCCAGTTCTCATACGCCGCCGGCAAGACGCTGGACAAGCGCTTGCGTGAGCTGGTCAACCTGCGCATCAGCCAGATCAACGGCTGCGCCTTCTGCATCGACATGCATTGGGCCGACCTGCTCAAGCAGGGCATGGACCCGCGCCACGTCAACGCCGTGGCCGGCTGGCGCGAGGCGCAGCGATTCTTCACCGACGCCGAGTGCGCCGCGCTCAACTGGGCGGAGGCCGTCAACGCGGTGCCGCAGCGCACGCCCAGCGATGCAGACTTCGACGCCGTGCGGCGTCACCTGAGCGACGCCCAGGTCGCGGACCTGACGTTCGCGGTGGGTGCGATCCGCTCGTGGAACATGCTCAATGCGAGCTTCCACACCCAGGTGCCCGAAACGCCCTACGCGCCCGGCTGAATCAACGCGCCGCGCCGAAGGCCAGCGCGGCCTTCGCGGCCGCCGCTGCCGACACCGCCGTCACAAAGGTGCCCCAGCACAGGTCCGCGATCGTCACGGTCCAGGACCAGTCCTTGAGCGTGGCCTGGTTGGTCAGGTCGTAGGTCGCGTAGGCCATGAGGCCGAGCAGCGCGCCGTGGCCCAGTGCGCTGAGCCAGCGGCCGCTGGCGAGCGCGGGCGAGACCGCGAACACGACCACGCCGGCCAGGTAGATCGCGTAGAAGAGCGCAGCCGGTGCGAGCGCGAAGCGTTCGAGCATCAGGTGGCCGAGCGCCGGGCGATAGAGCCGGTCGGCCATCGTGCTCAGCCAGATGGCATCGAGCACCAGGAAGACCACGGCCGCTGCAAGGTAGGCGATGGCGAATTGACGAAGGGACATGGGAGCTCCTGTAAAGATCACTTCAGGCGGTACGACAGCCTGCGTCCGCCCTCGACCGTCGAATCGAGCCCGAGCCAGTCGCCCGCGGCCGAGTACCAGACATCAATCGGCTGCGCCGCGCCCTCGATGCGCCAGCGCATGGCCGCGACGCCTCGGCCGCGCACCTCGAGCATGCCGCCGCCCATCGAGCGGACCTGCACGCTTTCGTGGCGGCCCGTTTGCGCATTGAGCAGCCGCGCCTGGCGCCGGATCGCGGGGTTCCAGTAAGCGAAGCTCATCACGCAGCCCGGCAGGGTCTGCGCGGAAGCGCCGGGGTCGACCATCACCGCGAGCCCGTCACCCGCGGCTTCGGCATGCACGCGGCTCGCCTCGCCGTCGTCGTCGGTGCTGGCGTCGAGCGTGCGCAGGCAATCGCCGCGCCACTGCTCGACCGCGCGGTGGCGGTAGCGGTACACCGTCAGGCCGAGCAGCTTGACCGCGAAGCCGGCTTCGCTGAGCACCTTGCGCGCCTCGGCGGGGCCGGTCACGCTGAAGCGGTGTTCGCCGATCGGCTTGTCGTCGAGGAACACGCTGAAATTCCATTCGCTCGCGCGTACGGCGCCGGGCAGCAGCGCCGCGCATGCCAGCACGGTGGCGATGGTGCCCGATCGCTTCTTCTTCGTCATGGCGACTGCCTCCGCACGAGACCGGGAAAGAACGCGTTGGTGCGCGCGATGTAGTCGCGGTAGGCCGGACGGCGTTCGGCGATGTCTTTTTCGAGCAGGCGCACGCCCGACACCCTGAGCAGCAGCACCGTCATGAGCACGGGCGACACGGTGCTCCAGGCGCCGCTCCAGCCCGCGCCGCCCATGGCCACGAGCCAGAGCCCCCACCAGACGCAGCATTCGCCGAAATAGTTGGGGTGCCGGGTGTAGCGCCAGAGGCCGCGGTCCATCACCTGGCCCTGGTGGGCCGGGCCGGCCTTGAAGCGCGCCATCTGCGCATCGGCGATGGACTCGAAGCCCAGGCCGAACGCGGCCAGCGCGAAGCCCGCCAAGTCGACCAGCCCGAGCGCGCCCTCGCCGCGCATGCCCGCCAACAGCGGCGCCGAGACGATCCACGCGAGCACCGCCTGCAGGCCGAACACGAGGTAGAGGCTCTTGCGCCCGAAGTTCGGCTCATTGCGCGCGCGGATTTCGCGATAGCGCCGGTCTTCGCCGTGGCCCCAGTTGCGCCACGTGATGAACAGGCTCAGCCGCAGCGCCCATGCCAAGGCGAGCAGCAGCATGGCCAGCCCGCGCAGCCCGGCCTGCGGCGGCAGCACAAAGAAGTACACCGCGCCCGCCCCCGCGATGCACAACGACCAGACGCGGTCCACCAGGCTCGCGTCGTGCCGCACCAGGCTTGCGAGCCAGGTGACGACGCCCAGCGCGGCAGTGAACGCCAGGCCGGCCAGTGCCGCGCCGAACAAGCTCGAAACCTCAGGCATGCCGCACCTCCGCAGCGCACACGCCGTCGAAGCACATCGAAAGCCTGACCATCAGAGGGAGCAGCACCGCCCACGCCAGCGCCAGCGTCAGCAGCGCGGGCTCGGCGTGCACGAACTGAGCGCCGCCGAGGCGCACGCCCGAAACAAAGGACAGCGGCCCCACGACGGCCCCGAGCGCGGCGGCCAGCCAGAGCCGCGCGCGCAGCCAGCGCATCGTCACGTTGAGCGCGATCGCGAGCAGTCCCCAGAGCGCGACGATCCAGTACGGCGCCAGCTGGGGCACAGGCTGACCCGACGGATAGGCCACGTGGCCCTGCTGCACGATGGCGGTCTCGACGGCAAAGCCGACCAGGCAGGCCAGCGCGACCAGCCGTGCCTCCTGCGCCGGCCGCACCGAGACCCACAGGTGCCAGCCGATGGCCGCGGCCACGCAGGCCGTGCCGGCCAATGGCATGCCGTGCGCGGCGCCGAGCACGGCGGCGAACCAGGCCAGCTGGAACACGGCGAAGTTCGCCACCTGCAGCGAGGTGGTCATGCGCGCCGCTCGAAGAGATAGTGGCTCACCCACCAGCGCTGGCCCCCGTCGAAGCCGAAGAGTTCGGCCACCGACATGAAGAACAGCCGCCAGCGGATCCACCAGACGTCGGCGTCGTCGCCGTAGGTGGCCTTGAACAGCGGCATCAGCATGGCGTGGTGCTCGTCCATGTTGCGCAGCCATGCCTCGGCGGTGCGCTCGTAGTGCGTGCCGTCCCAGCGCCATTGGTCGAGCAGGCGCAGGTCGTCCTGGCAGCGCAGCGCGAGGTCGTCGCTCGGCATCATGCCGCCCGAGAAGAAATGGCGGCTCATCCAGTCGCTCGCGTCGCGCTCGACGAAGGCATAGGGCGCGCCGCGGTGCGCAAACACGTGCATGAAGAAACGGCCATCGGCCCGAAGCCAGCGCGCCAGGTTGGCAAAGGCGCGCGGCCAGTTGCGCAGGTGCTCGAACATCTCGACCGAGACGATGCGGTCGAAGCGCTCGGCGGTGTCGAACGCGTTGAAGTCCCGGGTCACCACGCTCAGGTTGTGCAGGTTGCGGCGCGCGGCCTCGGCCTCGATGTAGGCGCGTTGCGAATGGGAATTGGACAGCGCGGTGATCCGGCTGGCCGGATAGTGCTGCGCCATCCAGAGCGAAAGCGAGCCCCAGCCGCAGCCGAGCTCGAGCACGTCCTGTCCGTCGGAGAGGCCGGCGCGGGCGCAGGTCGCCTCGAGCGCTGCGGCCTCGGCCTGCGCCAGGGTCTCGACGCCTTCGGGCCAGAAGCAGCTGCTGTACTTGCGGTGGCGCCCGAGCACCGCGCCGAAGAAGCCGGCCGGCACTTCGTAGTGCTGTTCGTTGGCCTTCTCGGGCAGCGGCGCGAGCTCGGCCGAGCGCATGGCGCGGACGAACTCCCGCGTCAGGTCGGCGGCCGGCCCGGCAGCGCCGCCGTGCAGTTCGGCCAGCCGCGCCTTGAGCAGGCGGCGGATGCCGAGCCGCACCAGGCGATCGGGCACCAGGCCCTGCTCCACGGAGCGGATGGCGATTTCAGCGGTTTGCGGCATGCGCATGCTTCCTTGTCCGCGGCCCCGGGCTGGTGCCGCCACGCGGCTATACGCAGGAATGGGCCTGCCGGATCTGCGGCCTTTGCGGGAACTGGAACAATGCGGCCACCATGGACGGCCTCGACCTCATCAAGACATTCCGCGAAGTCGCGTTCCGGCGCAGCTTCTCCCGCGCCGCCATTTCTCTCGGCATGTCGAAAGCCACGGTGAGCCGCTACGTGGCCGAACTCGAGCAGCGCAGCGGCGTGCGCCTGCTCAACCGCTCCACGCGCTCGCTGAGCCTGACCGACGCCGGGCAGGTGCTGCTCGACCGCAGCACCGAACTGGTGGCGATGGCCGAGAACACGCTCAACGACCTGCAGGCGCACGGTGCGCATCCGCGTGGCCGGCTGCGCATGAGCGCGCCGCACGGCCTGATCGCAGGCTGGCTCTCCGACGTGATCGCCGGATTCATTCAGCGCTATCCCGACGTGTACGTGAGCCTGGTGTTCACCAACAGCTCGATCGACCTGATCGAGGAAGGCATCGACATCCACCTGACCGGCGGCCGCATCGACGACATGAACCTGATCGTGCGGCGGCTGGTGCAGTTCGAGATGGTGGTCTGCGCAAGCCCCGGCTACTGGGCCCGGCACGGGATTCCGAATGTGCCCGAAGACCTCGGGCGGCACGATGTGCTGAGCTATTCGGCCGCGTCGGCCACGCACCTGCCGTTCGAGACGGCCGGCAGGGCCTACGAGGTGCCGGTGCGCAGCCGCATGGAAGCCAACGACGCGGTCGCGCTCATCGAG
>CAMLCW010000238.1 GCA_946478645.1 uncultured Variovorax sp. | reverse complement strand
GCCCACCGCGCTGTTGGCGAAGTTGAGCGAGAAGCTGCCGCGCAGGTGGTCCACCCCCGCCAGCAGAGTGTGCGACAGCGCGCCGGTCGCGAAGCGCACCTCGGCCTGGGTGTCGACCGCGAATGAGCGGATGTCGTCGTCCGAGATGGCCGAGACGCGGTTGAACGTGTGGCCGTCGGGCCGGTAGGCATTGAACGGATGCACGCGCACCAGGAACATGTCCTGGCTCGACTCGCCGTAGCGCAGGTTCTGCCGCACCGTGAAGCTGTCGTTGAAGCGGTGCTCGAAGTTGTAGCCCGCCGACTTGTACTCGCGGTTGAAGCTGTCGGTGGCGGGCTCGCCGAGGTAGAGGCTGCGCGGGATGTAGCCGAACAGCGGGTTCGGCCGCAGCGTGCCGAGCACCGGGTAGAAGCGCGGGCTCATGAGCGGTGCGTCTTTCTGGTAGTGCGCATGCAGCGTCAGCGTGGTGTCGGCCGAAGGGCGCCAGGTCAGGCTCGGCGCGACCATGGTCTGGCGGTCGCGCTCGATATCGACCTGCGTGTGCGCTTCGCGCTTGATCGCGATCAGCCGGTAGAGCCACTTGCCCTCGGCGTCGAGCGGGCCCGTCAGGTCGGCCGCGAGCTGTGCGCCGCCGAAGTTGGTGGCCGACACCTGCACCTCGCGCTGCGCCGTCGCCAGCGGCCGCTTGCTCACCTGGTTGAGCAGGCCGCCCGGCACCGTCTTGCCGTAGAGCACGGACGCCGGCCCCTTGATGACTTCGACCCGTTCCAGCGCATAGGCCGGGATGCGCGGCACCGCATAGCTGGCGGGGTCGCCGGGCAGCACCAGGCCGTCGAGCCACTGGGTGCCGAAGGTGTTGTAGCCACGCACGTAGTTCCAGTCGTAGCGCACGTCGAAGCCGTTGGGCTCGGCCATCACGCCGGCCGTGTAGCGCAGCGCCTCGGCCACCGTGCGCACGCCTTGTTCGTCCATCTGGTTGCGCGTGACCACGTTGACGACCTGCGGCGTCTCGAGCAGCGAGGTGTCGGTCTTGCTGCCGGTGGCGCTGCGCCGCGCCACGTAGCCCCGCACCGGGCCGGTGGCGCTTTCGCTCTCGGCCGCGGCGGTCACCGTGACCTGCGGCAGTGCCGAGGTGCCGCCCACCACCTCGGCCGGCGCGGACGACGCGTCGGCGCGCGCACGCAGCGTGAGCGTGCCGTTGGGTGTGCGCACCAGGTCGAGCGCCTGGCCCGCGAGCGCCGCCCGCGCCGCCTGTTCGAAGCCGAAGCTGCCGCGCACCGCCGGCGCGTCCATGCCGCGCACCAGCTCCGGCGGCACCGAGATCGGCTGGCCGCTCTGCTCGGCAATGCGCAGCAGCGTGGTGCCCAGCGGCGCGGCCGGCAGGTTCCATTCACGCACGGCGGCACGCGTTTCGGCCAGGGCGGGCGCTGCACCGGGCTGCGCCGCGGCCGCAAGGCAGGCCAGCGCTGCGGCGGCGGCGATCAGTGAAGGTGCCCGGCGCTGAAGCGCGCGGGCGGCAAGGCGGTGGGCCATGAAGCGGGTTCCTTGGGTCGGAGGATTCGAGAGGGTTCTGCAGGTAGGTGCAGCGACACCGCCCAAAGTGATCACTCCACGCCGATTTTTTTTAGCGCCGCGGCGCCGGCGGATGCGCGGCTTATTGCCGCACGTCGATCGACACCAGCCACGCGCCGTAGCGCGTGAGGCGGATCGGCAGCGTCTGGGCCAGCGAGTCGAGAGCGCGGTCCGTGTCGTCGAGCGGGAAGGCGCCGAGCACGCGCAGTTGCCCGGCCTCGGGCGAGAGGCGGATGAAGCCGCGCCGGTATGGGCGCAGCGCCTCGATCAACTCTGCGAGCGGGCGGTCGTGGGCGCTCAGCATGCCGCGCTCCCAACTGGCGAGCGAAGCCGCCGCGGCAGCGTCGGCCTCCACGTCGCCGATGCGCGCTTGCGAGAAGCGCGCCGCTTCGCCTTCGCGCAGCGTGCGCTCGGCGCCGCCCGCGGCGCGCAGTTGCACGCTGTGCTGCAGCACCAGCGCCAGTGTCTCGCCCGCGTTCTGGCGCACCAGAAAGCGCGTGCCGAGCGCCTGCACGCGGCCCTCGGCGGTGCGCACCACAAAGGGCCGCAACGGATCGGCCGCCACCTGCACGATCAGCTCGCCTTCGCGCAGATGCAGCTGGCGGATGGCGCCATCGAAGCGCAGGTCGACCGCCGTGCGCGCATTCATCACCAACCGGCTGCCATCGGCCAGCAGCACATCGCGACGCTGGCCGGTGCCCGTGCGAAGGTCGGCCAGCAGACCCGCAGCCGGCCATTGGCGCTGCGCGACCAGACCGGCGGCCACCGCCACGCCGGTCCACGCCAGCCCGGCACGCAGCACCCGGCGCCGCCTGCCGCGCGCCAGTGCGAGCCGCGCGGCCGTGGCCTGCGCGGCGCTCGCCTGCGTGGCCTGGCGCAGCGGCTGCAGTGAGCGCTGCATCGCGCCGTTCACCTGCGCCCATGCGGCCGCATGCCGCGGATCGGCCGCCTGCCACGCCCGGTGCCGCTCGGCGTCGGCATCGGAGGCTTCGCCGGAACGCAGCAGCACCATCCAGTCGATGGCGGCAGCCAGCGCGGGATCGGGGGAACGCACGGAAGAACCCACGGCAGGAGGCCTCAACAGACTCTCATCCGAGCGCGCAGCAGGCGGCGATGGCCTTCGCCATGGCGCGCCGCACGCTGATCACCGGCATGTTCAGCTGCTGGGCGATCTCGCGGTAGCTCAGGTCCTCGAGCTGGTTCAGCAGGAACACGCTGCGCACCTTGGGCGGCAGCGCGCCGAGCAGCGTATCGATGCGCTCGAGCGCCTGCAGCACGGCAAAGCGCTCTTCGGCCGACGGCGCCATGTCGTCGCCCAGCGTGGCGAGCGCATCGACGTAGGCCTGCTCGAGGTCGCGCCGGCGCCAGAAGTTGAACAGCACGCGCTTCGCGACCACGGCGAGGTAGGCGCGCGGCTGGTCGAGTTCGGGCAGCTTGCCGGCCGATGAGGCGCGCAGCAGCTGCTCGAAGGTGTCCTGCGACAGGTCGGCCGCCTGGTGCGCGCAGCCGACCTGTCGGCGCAGCCAGGATTCGAGCCAGTTGTGGTGATCGAGGTAGATCGCTTGCATCGGCGCCGCCCGGGCCAGTGAAATGAATAGGAATCGTTCTCATTTTAACATTGATGAAGGAAACTCCAAGGTCTTCGCGGCAGCGCTTGGCTGATGGGCGCCACAAGGCGCAGCCGCGCCACGGCCTGGTGGCGCTCGAGCTTGACAGGGCCGGGGCTGTTTTTAGATACTTAACCGTCAAGTTAAGTATAGAAGGCACATCCATGAACCCCACCGCACCCGCTGCCAAGCACACCGGAAGCTGCCATTGCGGCCGCGTGACGTTCGAGGTGGAGGGCGCGATCGATTCGGCGCTGGCGTGCAACTGCTCGATGTGCCAGCGCAAGGGGTCGCTGTTGTGGTTCGTGCCGCGCAGTGCCTTCCGGCTGCTGACGCTCGACGAGAACGCGGGCACCTACCTGTTCAACAAGCATGCGATCCGTCATCGCTTCTGCCTCGCCTGCGGCATTCATCCCTATGCCGAGGGCCGGTCGCCCGCGGGCGGCGAGGTGGCGGCCATCAACATCCGGTGCATCGAAGGCATCGACCTGCAGGCAGTGCCCGTTACGCAGCACGACGGCCGCTCGGGCTGAAAAGCTAGAGAAAGGGGCGAACCACGCGCGCGATGTGCTGCAGGTTGTCGAACTCGGCGTCGCTCAAGGCTTGCTCCGCGACGTCGAAGTGGCAGAGCGTGCCGAACACCTTGTCGTCGCCGTCCGGGATCGGAACGCCGTGGTACGCCACCATCACGCCCTGGTAGGGATGGCCGTCCAGCCTGTCGTCGCCGCCAGAATTGGCGGTGAGGAAAACCCCGTCCTTGAGCACGAACTGACAAAAGCTTGTAGCGAGCGGCACTTCCGCCAGGTACTCCGGGCGCACCTGCCGCGCCTTGTCGGCCAGTGCGACGTTGCGCAGCAGGCCGCCTTCGAGCCGGTAGATCGCGGTGTAGCGATGGGGCACGCGCCGGTTGAGCACTTCGAGTGCCGCGCTGAGCCTGCCGGCTGCGCAGGCCGCGAGAAAATGGGCGACGGCTTCGCCCGGGGGCGAATCGGCGACGCCGGGGCGCTGCAAGGAAAAGGGGTCGGGCCGATCGGGTGTCATGTGAGGCACGCCGAATCGTACCCGTTCGCCATGCGTTTTTTCGTGCTCGGCCTCACGCTGCGGGAGGAGGCCGCTCAAAGCGTGGCAGCGGCGCTGCCGGCAGCACCGGGCAGCCGAAGCGTGTCCACGTGCGCGCCAGCGGGGCAGGGGCCGTCGGTGTAGCTGGCGCCATCGGGGCCGGTGCACTTGTGGACTTCAGTCACCGCGGCCGTGCCGGTGCTCGCAGTGCCGCGCACGGGCGTGCCGTGCGAAGCCGGCGTGGCCAGCGATGCGGGATAGGCGTAGCGCGCGGCGCGGGTCGCGGCGGGCGGCGACACCGCATCGGCTGTGCTCGCGAGCGAATGCGGCAGCGCGGGCTTATGGACTTCGACGATCGACGGCGGCAGGCGCGGCACGCGCGCCGCGCTCTCGCGAACGATGTCCTTCAGCGTGGCATAGAACACATACATGGCCACCAGCACCACGGCGCCGCCGATCGCCAGGCAGCGGCGCAGGGGAGCGCCCTCGGCGCCCCGCAGGGTCAGCGCCGCGGCCATCCCAGGCCTCCGGACTGAAGGACGCCGGCAAGCTTGGCGATGCCGCCCGACCCGCTCGCGGCCCGTGCGACCAGCGCACCGCCGGCCGCGCCCGCGATGATCCGCGTGAGGAACGAGCGGCTGCGGCCCGCGGCCAGCAACAGCAGCACGCCGGCGCCGAGCACCGCGAGGTGTTCGCCGGGATAGTCGGCGCGGGTGGCGTCCACGCGCCTGAATTTCTCGATGGTCTGCTGCAGCGTCATGGCCCGGGCTCCTTGTTCGTTCTGTGGGATTGCGAGCTTTGTACGCAGCCGGACTGCGGGGCCTTGTAGGCGCGCGCCATGCGCGCCTGAGGATGGCGCCTCGTCAATGCGGCGCCGGTACGCACGTCGCCGTGTCGGAATGCGCCTGCACAAGCGTGCGCATGCCTGCTTTTTTCAGTCGCCGTGCTTCGCATCGTCGTCGGGGTCGGTCTTGAACAGGCCGCGGACATTCAGGGCGGCCAGGCACACCTGCAGCGCGATCAACGCGATGGCCGAGGTGTGAACGCCCCAGACGGTCCACAGCACGTTGCTCGCGAGGAAGACCCAGAAGCCGAGATTGCGGCGGCGCTCGCTGCGCGAGGCCACGAGCCAGGCCGCTGCGACCGAGGCGACGAAGGCAGGCCACTGGACGAGGTCGAGCACCCCGTTCATGGGCGGGTTCCTTCGCGGGATGGAAAGGGAAAGGTCGGGGGTGAAGAGAGAGGCAATGTCATGCGGGGCGGCGCTATGCTGCACGACCGAAGGTTCGCGTCCGCCGCGCGCCCGGCACGTCAGGCGAGGGAGAGCGACGCTGTAGGCCGGCGACAGGTCGCGGCCTCCGCGCCGCTGACGCGGGGCAGCGTGTCCGGCCCACGCGGCGTGGGGCGCGCCTCGGTAGGATCGGGCGGACATATCAACAAATCCGATTCGGAGGACCGGGGGACATGACGCTGCAAGTGACCGAAGTCGCGAACACCCTGGTCTGGTACACCTCGCCCGACGGGTCGGTCGCCACCCTGAACCCCTTGTGGCAGGCCTTCACGGGCCAGGCCCATGACGACTATGCCGGCTGGGGCTGGCTCGACGCAATCCATCCCGACGACCGCGCGGCGGTGCGGGCGCTGTGGGACGAGGCCGCCGCCACGGCGCAGCCGATCACGCTGCAATACCGCCTACGCCGCAGCGACGGCGAGTACCGCAACGTGGTCGCACAGGGCGCGCCCGTGATCGACGGCGGCAAGGTCACGCAGTGGGTCGGCTTCGTCATCGACGTGACCGAGAGCATTCGGGCCCAGGCCGCGCGCCGCGTGAGCGAAGAGCGCTTGCGGATCCTGGACGAGATCGGCCAGGCGACGCGCCAGCTGCAGGACGGCGACGCCGTCATGGCCGCCACCGCACGCATCCTCGGGCAGGCGCTCGGCGCCACGCGCTGCGCCTATGCCGACGTCGACAGCAACAGCGACCGCTTCACGATTCGCAGCGACTGGGCCCTCGACAGCGTGCCCAGCAGCGCCGGCGTCTACTCGCTCGACCTGTTCGGCCCGCAGGCCACCTTCAACCTGCGGCAGGGCCGCCATCTGGTGGTGAACGACGTGGATGCGGAGCTCGGCGAGGAGGGCGGCGCCCGCATGTTCAACGCCATCGGCATCAAGGCCATCATCTGCGCGGGCCTGGTCAAGCAAGGGCGGCTGGTCGCGATGATGGCGCTGCACCAGGCGCGCCCGCGCCGCTGGACGCCAGACGAGGTGACGATCGTCTCGGAAGTGGTGGACCGATGCTGGGCGCACATCGAGCGGGTTCGCGACGCCGCCATGCTCAAGGAGCAGGACGCGCGCAAGGACGAGTTCATCGCCACGCTGGCGCATGAGCTTCGCAATCCGCTCGCCCCGATCAAGTACGCGGTGGCGATTGCCGCGCGCCAGAACCCGGCGCCCGCGCTGGCGGACAAGCTCGCGGTCATCGACCGCCAGGTGAACGTGATGGCCCGGCTGATCGACGACCTGCTCGATGTCTCGCGGATCAACCGCGGCCTGATCGAACTCCAGTGCGAGCAAGCCCAGCTCGACGGCCTGGTGGCCCGCGCGCTCGAGGCCACCGAAGCCCTGCTGAACGCGCAGGGCCACCAGGTGCAGGTCCGGGTGCCGGCGGGCATCGCCGTGCATGTCGACCCTACGCGGCTGGTCCAGGTGATCGGCAACCTGCTCACCAACGCGGCCAAGTACACGCCGAAGGGAGGGCGCATCGACGTGGACGCGGCCGTGGCCGACGGCAAGGTCGTGCTCTCGGTGCGCGACACGGGCATGGGCATCGCGCCGGGCGACCACGGCCGCCTCTTCACCATGTTCACCCAGCTGGCGCACACCAAGGCGCGCGCGCAGGGCGGCCTCGGCCTGGGGCTGGCCTTGGTGAAGAACCTGATGGAAATGCACGGCGGCGCCGCGCGGGTGAGCAGCCCCGGCGTGGGCCAGGGAAGCACGTTCTCCATCGAGCTGCCACGCGTCGAGGCGCCGATGCTCGCGGCCGATGCCGAAGGCGTGGCAGCGCCGCCCGCCGCCGCGGCCGCCCACCTTGCCGGCGAGCAGGCGCCTCCCCAGGCACGGGTGCTGGTGGTGGAAGACAACGACGACGGACGCGAGACCCTGATCGAACTGCTGCGGGACCTCGGCTATGCGGTGCAGGGCGTCGCCAGCGGATCGGAGGCCGTGCACCAGGCCGAGCGGCACGTGCCGCACCTGGTGCTGCTCGACCTCGGCCTGCCCGGCATGGACGGCGTCGAAGTGGCCAGGGAGCTGCGCAGGCGCCACGCGCCGCAGCAGATGGCGATCGTCGCGCTGACCGGATGGGGCGCCAAGCACGACCGGGCCCGCACCGAGGCCGCGGGGTTCGACGAGCACCTGACCAAGCCGATCCAGCCGTCGGTGCTGGCGCAGGCCGTGCGCCAGGGCGTGGACCGGGTGCGCGCGGGGGCCGCGGGCCTCAGTCCGCGGTGATGTTGCCCTTCTTCACCACGTCGGCCCAGCTGTCGATCCACTCACCGGGCAGGTCGGTCACGACGACGGCGGTCCCTTTCAGGTACGTGCCGGCTCCACTGTCAGCTTGAAGCCCAGTGCGTTGATGACCTTGAACAGCGTATCGCTGTTGGGCGCCCTTTCTCCCGAGAGGCTCTTGTACAGGCTCTCTCGGGAGAGACCGGTGTCCTTCGCGAGTTGGGCCATCCCTCGTGCGCGCGCAATGGCACCCAGCGCCCCGGCAAGCTCGGCCGGGTCATTGTCATCCACCACCTGGCGCAGGTATTCCACCATGTCGGCCTCGCTGGCCAGATAGTTGGCGATATCAAATGGACGGGTCTTGATCTTGCTCATTTTCGCAACTCCAGCGCCATCTTCTGGGCTCGTTCGATGTCGCGCTGCTG
>CAMLCW010000237.1 GCA_946478645.1 uncultured Variovorax sp. | reverse complement strand
TGGCCAAGCTGTTCGCGGGCATCTTCCTGACCATCATCCCGGTCATCGCCATGCTCAAGGCCGGCGTGCAGGGACCGTTCGGCGCGGTGATAGCCGCCGTCACCCGGCCCGACGGCCAGCCCGATCCGGCCATGTACTTCTGGGCCACCGGCATCCTGAGCTCGTTCCTCGACAACGCACCGACCTACCTGGTCTTCTTCAACACCGCCGGCGGCGATGCCGCCACGCTCATGACGACCCACGCGGCCACGCTCGCGGCGATCTCGGCGGGCGCGGTCTTCATGGGCGCCAACACCTACATCGGCAACGCGCCCAACCTGATGGTCAAGGCCATCGCCGAAAGCCGCGGCGTGCCCATGCCGAGCTTCTTCGGCTACATGGCGTGGTCGGTGGGCATTCTGGTTCCGCTGTTCGTCCTTTCCACCTTCATCTTCTTCCGCTAGGCACAGACATCATGAGCAAGCCCAAGATCCTGGTCGCGCGCGCGATCTTCCCCGAGACCATCGAACGCCTCGCGCAGCACTTCGAGGTCGAATCGAACCAGGCCGACGAGAGCTGGAGCAAGGAACAGCTCATCGCCAGGCTGCAGGGCAAGCAGGGTGCCTTCACCACCGGCAGCGAGCGCATCGATGCCGCGCTGCTCGACGCCTGCCCCGACCTCAAGATCTGCGCCAACATGGCCGTGGGCTACAACAACTTCGACGTCGACGCGATGGCCGCGCGCGGCGTGCTCGGCACCAACGCACCCGACGTGCTGACCGAGACCACGGCCGACTTCGGCTTCGCGCTGTTGATGGCCACGGCCCGGCGCATTGCCGAGAGCGAGCATTTCCTGCGTGCGGGCAAGTGGGAGAAGTGGAGCTTCGACATGTTCGCGGGCTCCGACATCCACGGCGCGACGCTCGGCATCATCGGCATGGGCCGCATCGGGCAGGGCATCGCGAAGCGCGGTGCGCACGGCTTCGGCATGAAGGTGGTCTATCACAACCGGTCGCGCCTCGATGCCGCGACCGAGGCCGAATGCAAGGCCAGCTACCTCGGCAAGGAAGAGCTCCTCAAGACGGCCGACCACGTGGTGCTGGTGGTGCCGTATTCGCCGGCCTCGCACCACACCATCGGCGCGGCCGAGCTCGCGCTGATGAAGCCGACCGCCACGCTCGTGAACATCGCGCGCGGCGGTATCGTGGACGACGCGGCGCTGGCCGCGGCGCTGCGCGAGAAGAAGATCGCGGCGGCGGGCCTGGACGTGTTCGAAGGCGAGCCCAAGGTCCACCCGGACCTGCTCACCGTGCCCAACGTGGTGCTGACGCCGCACATCGCGAGCGCCACCGTGCCCACGCGGCGTGCCATGGCCGACCTCGCGGCCGACAACCTGATCGCATGGTTCGGCGGCAAGGGGCCGCTCACGCCCGTGACGCCGGTGCCGGCGGCAACGAAGTAGACGCAGGCTGCAGACAGAAAGAGATACCGGACCCCTTGGAAACCACCACCGAACAGATTCTTCTCGCGCTGGGCGCGCTCGCGCTCCTCCAGCTGGTGCTCGTGATCTGGCTGCTCGCGCGGCGCCAGCCTGAGCCCGACCACAGCGAAATCCTCGGCGCACTGGCCGCCATGCGCAGCGCGCACGAACGCACCGAGCGCGAACTGCGCCACGAAATTGCCGAGAGCTCGCGCGGCGCACGGCAGGAAACTGCGCAGGCCTTCGCCACCTTCCAGCAGGCACTGGTGCAGCAGGGGGCAGAGGCCACGCGCACGCAGAACGCCCAGCTCGACGCCTTCGCGCTGCAGCTCGCCTCGCTGCAGAAGAACCTCGGCGACACGCTCAACAACCAGTTGCAGGGCCTGAGCGAATCCAACGCACGCCGGCTCTCCGAGGTGCGCGCCACCATGGAGACGCAGCTCGCGCAGCTGCAACAGAACAACGCCGCCAAGCTCGACGAGATGCGAAAGACTGTCGACGAGAAGCTCCAGAGCACGCTCGAGGCGCGGCTCGGCGAGAGCTTCAAGCAGGTCGCCGAGCGGCTCGAGCAGGTGCACAAGGGACTGGGCGAGATGCAGTCGCTGGCCGTCGGCGTGGGCAGCCTGCAGCGCGTGCTGACCAACGTCAAGACGCGCGGCGTGTTCGGCGAAGTGCAGCTCGAGGCGCTGCTCGAGCAGGTGCTCACGGCCGACCAGTACGCGCGCCAGGTCGAGACCAAGCCGCGCAGCGGCCAGCGCGTCGACTTCGCGATCCGCTTCCCGGGCCGCGGCGACGACGGCGCGCCGGTCTGGCTGCCGATCGACGCCAAGTTCCCGCGCGACGACTACGAGCGCCTCATCGATGCGCACGAGCGCGCCGATGCCGCGGGCGCCGAGCTTGCCGCCAAGGCGCTCGAGGCGCGGGTGCGCAGCGAGGCCAAGTCGATCGCCGAGAGCTACCTCGCGGCGCCGCACACCACCGATTTCGCGATCCTGTTCCTGCCGGTCGAGAGCCTCTACGCCGAGGTGCTGCGCCGGCCCGGCCTGATGGGCGCGATCCAGCGACAGCACCGCGTGACCCTGGCCGGCCCGACCACCTTGCTGGCCATGCTCAACAGCCTGCACATGGGCTTTCGCACACTCGCGCTGGAGCGGCAGGCCTCCGAGGTCTGGAAGGTGCTGGGTGCGGTCAAGACCGAGTTCGAGCGCTATGGCGAATGGGTCTCGCGCATCAAGGAGCAGGTGGCCAAGGCCTCCGACACCATCGACAAAGCCGACACCCGGGCCAAGCAGATGCGGCTTGCGTTGCGCAAGGTCGAGGCGCTGCCCGAGGCGCAGTCGCAGGCGCTGCTGCCGCCCGCCGCCGACAGCGAGGGCGACGACACTCCGTGAAAGGCTCCGAACTGCTGCGCGTGATCGGTGCCCAGGTCTGCCTGCACGCGACGATGGCGGGCATGCGGCTCGCCACGCCGCTGCTGGCGCTGCAACTGGGCTACAGCGCCGCGGCCGTGGGCCTGCTGATCGCGCTGTTCGCACTCACGCAGGTGTTCCTCGCGCTGCCGGCCGGGCGCTTCGCCGACCGCCACGGATTCAAGCGGCCGCTGTGGCTGTCGGTCATCGCGGCATCCGCCGGTGCGGGGCTCGCGGTCATCTTCCCGACCTTCCCCGTGATGTGCCTCGCGGCGCTGCTGACGGGCGGTGCGACCGGCGCGACCGTGATCGCCTTGCAGCGCCACGTCGGTCGCTCGGCCACCGATCCCACGCAGCTCAAGCGCGTGTTCAGCTGGCTCGCGATTGCGCCGGCCGTCGCGAATTTCATCGGGCCGTTCGTGGCAGGCTTGCTGATCGACCACGCCGGGCGCGCGCCCGCCGACATGCTGGCGTTCCGGATCTGCTTCGCGGCCATGGCGGCGCTGCCGCTGATCTGCTGGCTGCTGGCGCGCGGTGCGCACGAGCCGCCGCCCGTGGTGCCCGCCGCGGGCGCTGTGCCGACGCGCGCATGGGACCTGCTGCGCGAGCCGATGTTCCGCCGCCTGCTGTTCGTGAACTGGCTGCAGTCGTCGAGCTGGGACGTGCACGCTTTCGTGCTCCCGGTGCTCGGTCACGACCGCGGCATCGGCGCCTCGGTGATCGGCTCGATCCTCGGCGCCTTCGCCATCGCCGCCGCGGCGATCCGCATCGTGCTGCCGATCGTGGCTTCGCGCGCCTCGGAGCGCAGCGTGATCCTGGTCTCCACCGTCGTCACCGCGTGCGTGTTCGCGGTCTATCCGCTGCTCGATTCGGCCTTGAGCATGGGCCTGTGCTCGGTGGTGCTCGGCTTCGCGCTGGGCGCGGTGCAGCCGATGGTGATGAGCATGCTGCACCAGATCACGCCGCATCATCGCCATGGCGAGGCGCTGGGACTGCGGCTCATGACGATCAACGCGTCGAGCGTGGCGATGCCGATGCTGTTCGGATCGCTCGGCGCACTGATCGGGATCGCCGGCGTGTTCTGGGTGGTGGGCGGCGTGGTCGCGCTCGGCGCCCGCGCCACCTGGGGCCTGAAGCTGTAGGAGCGCCGCGGGCCGGCCCCGGCGGCGCCTACAGCTTGTAGAAGCGCTTGATCGCGCTCCAGGCGTCCTCGGGCGTGTCGACGTACTGGAAGAGATCCACGTCGCCCGGCGAGATCACGCCTTCCTCGACCAGGAAGTCGAAGTCGATGAGCTTCTTCCAGTAGGCGGAGCCGAAGAGCACGATCGGCACCGGCTGGGACTTGCGTGTCTGCACCAGCGTGATGACCTCGAACAGCTCGTCGAGCGTGCCGAAGCCACCGGGGAACGCGACCAGCGCCTTCGCCCGCATCATGAAGTGCATCTTGCGGATCGCGAAGTAGTGGAACTTGAAGCTCAGCGCGGGCGTGACGTAGGGATTGGCCGCTTCCTCCATCGGCAGCGCGATCGCAAGGCCGACCGAGAGGCCGCCACCTTCATGCGCGCCGCGGTTGGCCGCCTGCATGATGCCGGGGCCGCCGCCGGTGCAGATGAAGAGCTTGTCCTCGGGCTCCTTGTCGCTGCTGTACTGGGCCACCAGCTTGCCGAAGGCGCGGGCTTTCTCGTAGTAGTGCGAACTGCGCGCGAGCCGGCGCCAGCGCTCGGCGGCCGTGCCATCGCCGGCGGCCTCGGCCTGGGCGACGAGCGAAGCGGCTTCTTCCTCGCTGCGGAAGCGCGCGCTGCCGAAGACCACCACCGTGTTCTCGATGCCGTGCGCGCGCTGCTCGAGGTCGGGCTTCATGAGCTCGAGCTGCATGCGCACGCCGCGCGTTTCGCGGCGCAGCAGGAATTCGGGGTCGGCAAAGGCGATGCGCGAGGGATCGGGGTCGAGCGGCAGGCCCTGTTCGGCGTGTGTCTTGAGCGTGGCCCAGGCATCGGCCAGGCGCTTGTCGTGAAGGTCGTGCGTGTTGTTCATGGAAATGTGCAGGAAGACTCGCTGCATTGTGCAGCGTGGCGGGCGGGTGGACGGCCAGCGTGCCAAACGAAAAAGGCCCCTTGCGGAGCCTTTCTGGAAGCGCATGCCGGCTGCTTGCCGGCAGGAGGCCGCAGCCTCAAACGCGCTTGCGGTATTCGCCCGTGCGGGTGTCGATCTCGATCTTGTCGCCTTGCGAGACGAAGAGCGGCACCGGCACTTCGAAGCCGGTCGCGATCTTGGCGGGCTTCAGGACCTTGCCCGAGGTGTCGCCCTTGACGGCCGGCTCGGTCCAGGTGATCTCGCGCTCGACGCTGGTCGGCAGTTCGACGGAAATGGCCTTGCCGTCGTAGAACACCACTTCGGCGGGCATGCCGTCTTCGAGGTAGTGCAGGGCGTCGCCCATGTTCTCGGCTTCGACTTCGTACTGGTTGAAATCGGTGTCCATGAAGACGTACATCGGGTCGGCGAAGTAGGAGTAGGTGCACTCCTTCTTCTCGAGCACGATCTGGTCCATCTTGTCGTCGGCCTTGAAGACCACTTCGGTGTTGAAGTTGGCGATCAGGCTCTTCATCTTCATGCGCACGGTGGCGCTGTTGCGGCCGCCGCGGCTGTATTCGGTCTTGAGCACGACCATCGGGTCCTTGCCGTGCATGATGACGTTGCCGGCGCGGATTTCTTGAGCGATTTTCATATCAGGTTCTCTGGATGTTGGCCGCTCGGTGCACGGGGCCCTCGGCGGCTCCGCCGCGTCGTTCTGCGGGATTTGCCGGCGTGCTGGCCCCGCGGTACAGGTCCCGCGGCAGGTTTGGCGGAGAGCATCTCGGGTCGTGGTGAACCGGGCCGAAATCCGCAAAGCCCGCTATTTTAGCTTTTTCCGCCGACCTGGTGCCGCAATTGCGTCACCAGGTCCTGCTGGCCGAGCAGCCTTTCGCGTGCGGCGAGCACCGTCTCGCCCCAGGGCGCCAGCGGGGCCAGCGCCGGCAGGCGGGCGTTGCCGAAGCCGTTCCATGCGTGGTGGAACGCCCGCAGCGAAGCCGGCGCGCCGAACCAGTCGAGCCAGGCACCGAGCTTGGCGTGGTGCGCATCGTCGTCCTGCGGGTAGATCTGCCAGACCATCGGGGCGCCGGCCCAGAGGGCGCGCACGAACGAATCCTCGCCGCGCACGAAATTGAGGTCGCAGGCCCAGAGCAGGTGGTCGAAATCGAGCTGCGTCAGGTAGGGCAGGTACGAGATCGACAGTGCGCCGATGCCCCTGAGCGCGTGTTCCGGCTGGTTCCGTTCGGCAAAAAAGGCCTTGACGGCGTGCGCGGCGCGGCCGGAAGTCACCAGCAGCCGGGTCGGTTCGCCGGCCGCCGCGAGCTGCGCCAGCAGGTCGCCGAGCGCCGGCGGCTCGTAGCAGAACAGCGATACGAGCCGTTCGCCCTCGCGCCACGGAATCTGCTGCGCCGCGAGCCACGCGGCGCGATCGAAGCGCGAGCGCCTAGCCAGCAGCCCCGGCTCGCGCAGCAGCCCGCCCGTGCCGGGTGTGAAGCCCGGGTAGAAGAAGCGCTTCGACAGCCCGGAACCCGGCCCCTTGAAAACCGGCGAGGGCAGGCCGTGCAGGCGCTCGACATACGGTTCGGCCGAGAGGTATTCGAGGTTGATCCATGGGCGCGCAGGGGTGCCGGCGGCCTGCGCCTCGGCAAAGCGGGCCACGAGTTCGGGCGCGGGATCGCAGCCGAAGGCCTCGACCAGCACGTCCGGCGGCGCGGCGGCCGCGGCCTGGCGCACGGCGTCGGGGTCGAGCCAGTCGATCACCTGCACGCCTTCGCACCCGCCCGGCGCCATCCAGTGCAGCGCGGTGGCGTCGTCGATCCAGAGCCGCGCCCGCTCGCCGAGCGCCGCGAGTTGGCTCGCGAGGCGCCAGCAGACGCCCAGGTCGCCGTGGTTGTCGATGACCCTGCAGAAAATGTCCCAGTGCATGCATGGGAGTGTGCCCGCCCCGGCGCGCCGGCGCACGCCACAATATCCGCCATGTCAGACGTGCATTCCGAACAATTGCTCAGCGAAGTCGCGGCCCTGCCGCAGCTGCCGGGCGTCTACCGCTATTTCGACGCGGCGGGCGCGGTGCTCTACGTGGGCAAGGCGCGCAACCTGAAGAAGCGGGTCGCCAACTACTTCCAGAAGAGCCACGGCGGCACGCGCATCGGCCACATGATCTCGAAGATCGCGCGCATGGAGACCACGGTGGTGCGCTCGGAGGCCGAGGCGCTGCTGCTCGAGAACAACCTGATCAAGACGCTCAAGCCGCGCTACAACATCCTGTTCAGGGACGACAAGAGCTACCCCTACCTGAAGATCGCCTCGCACGAGTTTCCGCGGCTCGCGTACTACCGCGGCGCGGTCGACAAGAAGCATCGCTATTTCGGGCCGTACCCGAGCGCCTGGGCCGTGAAGGAGTCGATCCAGCTGCTGCAGAAGGTGTTCAAGCTGCGCACCTGCGAGGACACGGTGTATGCCAACCGGACGCGGCCGTGCCTGCTGTACCAGATCAAGCGCTGCTCGGGCCCGTGCGTGGGCCACATCGCGCCCGAGGCCTATGCGCAGGACGTGGCCAGCGCCGAAGCCTTCCTGATGGGCGACACCCAGCAGGTGCTGTCGAAGCTCGAAGCCCGCATGGCCGCGCATGCCGAGAAGCTCGAGTTCGAGCAGGCGGCCGAACTGCGCAACCAGATGTCGGCGATCTCGCGCGTGCTGCACCAGCAGTCGATCGAGATCGCGTCCGACAAGGACGTGGACATCCTGGCCGTGAAGGTGCAGGGCGGCAAGGCCTGCGTCAACCTGGCGATGGTGCGCGGCGGGCGGCACCTGGGCGACCGTGCGTACTTTCCGGTGCATGTGGAGGACGCCTCGCTGATCCACCACGGCGAACTCGACGCGGAGGAGGGCGCGGCGCCGGCCATCGCCGATCCGATCGAAGTGCAGGTGCTCGAGGCCTTCATCGCGCAGCACTACATCGACGTGCCGGTGCCTGCCACGCTGGTGCTGAGCCATCCGGTGGGCCGCGAACTGATCGAGGCGATCTCGCAGCAGGCGGGCTCGCGCGTGACGGCCGTGTTCCAGCCGCGCGAGCAGCGCCGGCACTGGCTCGAGATGGCCGAGACCAACGCCGGCATCCAGCTCGCGCGGCTGCTGGCGGAGGAGGGCTCGCAGCAGGCCCGCACGCGCGCGCTGGCCGACGCACTCGAACTCGCGCCCGACGATCTGGATACGCTTCGCGTCGAATGCTTCGACATCTCGCACACCGCGGGCGAGGCCACGCAGGCCTCGT
>CAMLCW010000236.1 GCA_946478645.1 uncultured Variovorax sp. | reverse complement strand
GTGAGCGCCGCGCCGGGCCGCCCCAAGCAAGCTCGCTCCCGCTTGGCGGGAAGGCGCGCAGCGCCAAGGGTGCACCAGTGAGCTTGTTGCATATCGTGGTGCCCGTGCTCAACGAAGGCGTGTCCCTTGCCGACCGCCTCGAGGCCCTGCGCCCGCTGCGCGAGCGCGGCGCGCAGCTGGTGGTGGTCGACGGCGGCAGCACCGACGAGACCTGGGCCATCGCCTGCCGGCATGCCGACCGCGTGCTGCTGGCGCCGCGCGGGCGCGCCGCGCAGATGAATGCGGGCGCCGAAGGCGCGAGCGCCGAGGTGCTGCTGTTCCTGCACGCCGACACGGCGCTGCCGGCGCATGCCGACGAGGCGATTGCCGCGGCCATGGCCGGCGGTGCCGACTGGGGCCGCTTCGACGTGCAGCTCGACAGCCGGTCCTGGCTGCTGCGCATCGTGGCGGGCGCGATGAACCTGCGCTCGCGCCTGACCGGCATCGCCACCGGCGACCAGGCCATGTTCGTGCGCCGCCAGCGCTTCGAGGCGCTCGGTGGTTTTCCGCAGATCGAGCTGATGGAGGACATCGCACTGAGCGCGCGCCTGCGGCGCATCGGCCGGCCGGCCTGCCTGCGGCCGCCGGCCTTCACCTCGGCCCGGCGCTGGGAGAACCACGGCATCCTCCGGACCGTGCTGCTGATGTGGCAGCTGCGCGCGCGCTACTTTCTCGGCGACGACCCGTCGCTGCTGGCGCGCCACTACGGCTACGAACGCTGCGGTGCGCATCCGCAGGCGGCCATCGCCATCCTCGCGAAGGCGCCGGTGCCAGGGCTCGCGAAGACGCGCCTCGCGCGCGGCATCGGCCCGCGGGCCGCGGCGCGCGTGCAGCGCCATTTCACGCAGCGCACGCTCGAGGCGGCCCGGCAGGCGCGGCTCGGCGATGTCGCGCTCTGGTGCGCGCCCGATGCATCGCACCGCTTCTTTCGCGCGCTCGCACGCGTGCATGGCACCCGGCTGCTGGCGCAGCCGCCGGGCGATCTCGACGCGCGCCTGCGGGCGGCGGTGGCGCATCACTTCGCCGGTGGCGGCGATGCACCGCCGCTCCTGATCGTGGGCACCGACTGCCCGCTGCTGTCGCCGGGTCACCTGCACGAGGCCGCGCGCGTGTTGGCCCTGCACGACGCCGTGGTGGTGCCGGCCGAAGACGGCGGCTATGCGCTGCTGGGCATGCGGCGGCCGCTGCCCGACGTGTTCACCGGCATTGCATGGAGCACGCCGCAGGTGCTGCAGCAAACGCGCGAGCGGCTCGCCTCGCTCGGCGCGAGCTGGCGCGAGCTCGCACCGCTGTGGGACGTGGACGAACCCGCCGACTGGCAGCGCTACCAGAACCTCATCGGCCGCACCACCCATATGGAGCCCTTGCCATGAAGCCTGAATTGGCCTCGAACGACTGGCTGCACGGCCGGCTCGCCGAACCGAACCATCGCCCGGTGCGCGTGGTGATCGACACCGATGCCGCCAACGAAATCGACGACCAGTTCGCGCTCGCCTGGGCGCTGCTCTCGCCCGAGGCGCTCGCCATCGAGGCGCTCCATGCGGCGCCGTTCTCGTTTGCGCACCGGCGCGCGCAGCTCGCGCAGGCGCCGGCCGACGCGCCGCCTTTCAATCCGCCGGCCGAAGGCATGTGGCGCAGCCGTGACGAGATCCTGCGGGTGCTCGACAAGCTGGGCGGCGAGCCGCATCCGCCGGTGCGCGCGGGCAGCGAAGGCTACCTGCCCAGCGCCACCACGCCGTTGCACAGTCCTGCGGCCGAGCACCTGATCGCGCTCGCGCGCAGCGGCGCCGACGATGCGCCGCCGCTGTACGTGCTGGTGCTCGGCTGCCCGACCAACGTGGCGAGCGCCTTGCTGCTCGCGCCGGACATCGCGCGCCGAATCGTGGTGGTGTGGACCAGCGGCTATCCGTCGTGCGCGCCTCACGTGAACGACTCCTTCAATCTCGAGCAGGACCCGCATGCGAGCCGCGTGCTGCTGGAGAGCGGCGTGCCACTGGTGTACCTGCCCGGCTTCCACGTGGGCGCGCAGCTGCGGCTGTCGCTCGCCGAGGTCGAGCGGCATGTGCGCGGCCAGGGCGCCATCGGCGACTACCTGCACCAGCTGTTCACGCACAACCCGCTCTGGACCATCCTGCCGGTGGACACCCGCACGGCCTACAGCTGGGTGATCTGGGACCTGATCTGCGTCGCGTGGCTGCTCGATCCGGCCTGGGTGCCGAGCACGCTGCTGCCGACGCCACGCCTCGCGGACGACCTGCGCTGGCAAGCCGCGGCGCACCGGCCGCCGATGCGCGAGGCCCATGCGGTCGACCGCGATGCGATCTTCAACGACCTGTTCAGGAAGCTGGCGCGCCATGCGACGCAGGCGGCGGCGTGAGCGGTTCGGGCAGCCGCGTCACCGCCGACGCATCGGCCACGTCGGCCGCATCGTGCGTGACGAGCAGCGCGGGAATGCCGCGCGCACGCACCGTCTCGAAGACGTAGCTGCGCATGCGGTCGCGCAGCGCCGCGTCGAGCCGCGCGAAGGGTTCGTCGAGCAGCAGCGCCTTCGGTTCGGCGAGCAAGGCTCGCATCAGCGAGACACGGGCCCGCTGGCCGCCCGACAGCGTGGCCGGGTCGGCGTCGGCGAAGCCCGGCAGCTCGAGGTCGTGCAGGGCGTCGCGCACGGCGCGCTCGCGTGCCTGCCGCGCGCCGGCCGGCACCGCGAACAGCAGGTTCTCGCGTACCGTCATGTGGGCGAACAGCAGGTCGTCCTGGAACAGGATGCCGATGCGCCGGCGGCGCGTGCTCCAGCCGTCCACGCGCTGGCCGTCGAGGGTGACGCTGCCTTCGAAGTGCACCGCGGGCGCCGCCGTGCCGCAGATCGCTGCCAGCAGGCTGGACTTGCCGCTGCCGCTTGCGCCCATGAGCGTGTGGACCGTGCCGCCGGGCACGTCGAGCGAGAGGTCCTGCACCAGCGGCTGGCCGGCAACGCCGAGCCGCGCCACGTGCACCGAGAGGCGCGCCGTCATGGCCGGGCTCCGGTGAAGCGCCGCGGTCGTCCGGCCCAGGCGGCCAACGCGAAGGCCAGCGTCGGCAGCAGCCACTGCAGCCAGGCATAGGCCGCCAGCACCGAGCGCTGGCCGCCGGCCGAGAGCGCGACCGCTTCGGTGGTCACCGTGGCGTAGCGCCCCGCGCCGATGAACAGCGTCGGCAGGTATTGCGCGACGCTCACCGCGAAGCCGATCGCCAGCGCGCCGCCCAGGCTCGCGCGCAGCAGCGGCCATTTCACGCGCAGCAGGAAGGCGAGGGTGCCGCGCCCGAGGCTCGCGGCCACCTGCCGCTGGCGGGGGTCGAACGCGAGATACGCGGGGCTCAGCGTGATCAGCACGTAGGGCACCGCGGCCAACGTGTGGGCGAGCCACAGGCCGGCCCAGTGCGCATCGAGCCCCCACGCCAGCGCCAGCCGGTGCAGCCCGATCACCCAGAGCACCGACGGCAGCAGCAGCGGCAGGTAGCTCAGCCGGCGCAGCGTCGGCAGCCAGGCGACGGGCGCGGTCTCCAGCCATGCCACGGCCCAGAGCAGTGCCGTGGCGCCGCTCGCCAGAGCCAGCGTGGCCGTCAGCCGCACGGTGTCGGCGCTCGCCGCCACCGAGCGCCAGCCATCGAAGCTCCAGTTCTGCGGCAAGAACCGCGGAAAGGGCCAGGCACCCGAGATGCTCGCCACGCCGGTGGCGGCCAGCACCAGCACGTAGACGGCGCCGAGCGCGAGCAGCGGCGCGAAGTCGGCGGCCGGCGCGGGATCGGCCCGGCCGCGTGTGCCGCGCACCCAGCGGGCGCGCCAGTGCAGGCGGCCGCGCAGCGCCCAGAGCACACCGGCCGAGACCGCCACCATGCCGGCCAGCAGCCATGCGAGCGCGGCGCCGCGCGCGTTGACGGCCACGTCCGCATCGAGCAGCCACTGCCACGCGAGCACGGCCGCGGTGGGCGTGGCGGCGGGGCCGATGACGATCGCCATGTCGACCACCGTCAGGCTGTACGCGAGCACCGCGACCAGCGGCGCATGCAGCCGCGGCCACAGCTGCGGCCACACCACGCGCCACCATGCGGCGCGACGGCCATAGCCCATCGTGCAGGCGATGGCGAGCTCGCGCTGCCAGCGCGCGCCGACGTCCGCGCGCTGCAGCTGGGTGGCCGCGGTCCAGAGCAGGAAGGGCACCTCCTTGCCGACCAGCGCGGCGACCAGGCCGATGCCCCAGCGGTCCTGCGTGGTCCCAGGCCGGCGGCCATTCGAAGCCGGTGGCCCAGGGCGAGAGCGCACGAAGGATCCAGCCGCTCGGCGCAAGCAGGAACGCGAGGCCGACCGCGAAGGCCACGTGCGGCAGCGCGAGCATCGGCGCCAGCATGCGCATCGCGGTGCCCCATGCGCGGCTGGCAAAGGCACGCGACAGCAGCCACGCGGCAAGCGCCAGCGAGAGGCCGGTGGCCGCCAGGCCCGTGAGCAACGACAGCGCGAGCGCGCGTGGCCACTGCGGCGCGGCGCCGAGCGCGCGCCACGCCGCGGCATCGGTGCCCGCGGCCACCGCCGCCGCGGCGGACCACAGCAGCGGCACGGCCACCGCAGCGCCCATCGCGAGCGCGAGCCCGTGGCGCGGCAACAGGGCGCCTAGCCGTAGCGCCGCTGCCACTCGCGCTCCAGCGGATCGACCCAGCTGCCATGCGGCTCGAGGATCACCGGCGCCGGCGCGGCGAGCTGCCCGGGGTGGGCGCCGCCCGCGAAGAGCGCGCGTTCGGCGCGCGGCAGGCGGTCGAGCGCGAGCACGGTGCCGTCGCCCCACACGCCGATGTCGGCCTTGCGCGCCTGCGCCCGCGGCGACAGCATGAAGTTGATGGCGACCTGCGCGCCTTCGGGCACACCGGTATTGAACGGCACCGCGAGGAAGTGCGTGTTGCCGATGGCCCCGCCCGCGGGCTGCCAGCTGTGGATGGTGGCCGCAAGCCGGCCGGCGGCGATCTCGTTGGCGGCCTCGTTGGGGTTGAAGGTCAGCGCGAGCAGCAGCTCGCCGTCGGCCATCATCTGGCGCTGCGCCGCGGCATTCTGCGGGTATTGCCGGCCCTCGCGCCACAGCAGCGGACGCAGCGCGTCGAGCCAGGCCCAGAGCGGCCGCGCCGCCGCGTCGAAGGCCTCGGCGGCAAAGGGGCGGTAGAAGACGCCGCGGTCGGCGCCGAGTTCGAGCAGCGCCTGCTTGAGGAAGGTCGTGCCGACGAAATCCGGCGGCCGCGGGTAGGTGATGCGCCCGGGATGGCGGCGCGCCAGCTCGAGCAGCGCGGCCATGCTGCGCGGCGGCTCCGGCAGCCGCTGGCGGTTGGCAAAGAAGGTCAGCTGGGCCATGCCCCAGGGCGCTTCCAGGCCCTCGACCGGCTCGGAGAAGTCGGTGCGCGTGGTGGGCTTGCCGACCGTGTCGACCCAGCGGTAGTTGGGCAGGCGGTCGGCGAACGGGCCGAACAGCAGGCCTTCCTTCTTCATCGTCAGGAAGTTCTCGCCGTTGATCCACACCATGTCGACGCTGCCGCCGCTGAGCTTGCCCGCGGCCTTCTCGCCGCGCACGCGCTTGACCGCCTCGGCGGTGTCGGTGATCTTCACATGCCTGAGCGCCACGCCGTGGCTGCGCGACAGCTCACCCGCCGCCCAGCCCAGGTAGGCATTGGTGCGCTCGCTGCCGCCCCAGGCATTGAAATACACGGTCTGGCCGCGCGCCTTGCGCTCGATCTGTGCCCAGGCGGCGGCCGACCTTGCGAGGACCGGCAGGCCCAGGCCGCCTGCGGCGACGGCGGCGCCGGCTTGAAGGAACAGGCGGCGGCGTGGGGGGATGGCGTGCATGTGTTCGGCGGGAAGGAGTGGAGGTCGATTCCCTAGGTTCGAAGCGCCGGCCCTGCGGGTTACATCAGCGCAGGCCGGGCTCGCCCGACGCGGCCATCCAGTCCCACACCTGCGCGGGCGCTTCGACGATCACGTTGTGCCCATGCGGCCCGATGTCGCGCGCCGCCGGATCGATCGAGCGCGCCTGCGCGAGCGTCACCAGCGCGTCGCTGCCGCCGCGTCCGAGCTGCACCGGACAGCGTGCGAGCCCCGCCAGTTCGGCCAATGGCGGCTTGCCCACCGCGTTGGCGCCGGGGTCCATCGCAAGCCGCCAGCCGTCGGCTTCGTGCACGATGCCGCGCGCGGCCACGGGTGCCCCCGCGCCCGCCAGGCCGGCCAGGCCCGAGACCTTGAGGTAGCGCGCCCAGGCCTCGTCTTCGCTGGCGAAGCGCTTGGGCGCCTGCGCGGCGAGCGCCTGCATGCGCTGGAGTTCTTCCTCGCTCCAAGCCACCTTGATGCCGGCACCGAAGACCCGGTGCGGCTGCAGGCCGAACCAGCCGGTGGCCAGCGCCAGGCCGACCACGCCGCCGAGCGAATGGCCCAGCACGATCAGGCGGCCGGCGGGATCGGCATGTGGCAGCACCGCCTGCGCCACGCTCGCCGCGAGCTGGCCGACGGCATACGAGGCCTGCGGCGCGGAGTGACCGTGGCCCGGCAGGTCGAGCGCAAGCCAGCGGCCGTGCCAGCGCGCGCCGGCCTCGGCAATGAGCGGCGACCAGACCGCGCCGGTGGCGCCCATGCCGTGCAGCAGCACGAGCAGGTCGGGGCCCTCGCCCCCTTGTTGCGTGTACATCTCGACGGTCTCCATCTGGCGCGCGATGGCGCAAGAATAGTCGAGGGCGCGGCGCGCGTCAGTTCTCGAACAGATATGCCTGGACGGTCCCCCCGACACGCCGCACCAGCTCCGCGCGCTTCAACCCGACGATCGGCGGCAGCCGGAGCACGTAGCGGCACAGGGCCAGGCCAAGGATCTGGGTTGCGATCAATCCCGCGCGTGGCGCCGCCGCCGAGCGAGGCTCGCCGCGCAGCCGGGTGATCAGCGGCACCAGCTGGGTTGCGAAGATCGCCTGCATGCGCTCGGCGGCGGCCTCGTTGGTAACGGCCGCGCGCAGCAGGGCCATCAACGTTTCATCGCCGTCCCAACGATCGAGGAAATGCGTCACCAGTGCCGCGCCGACCTGTTCGCGCGCCAGCGCACCGAGGTCGGGCAGGCGCAGGTCGAACTCTGCGGCAGCTGCGAACAGCCCTTCCTTGTTTCCGTAGTAGCGCATCACCAGCGCCGGATCGATGCCCGCGGCGGCCGCGATCGCGCGGATGGTCGCGCCCTGGTAGCCATGGGCCGCGAAATGTTCGCGGGCGGCCGCAAGGATGGTGGCGCGCGTGGCGTCGGAACGGCGAGGCGATGCAGGGGTGTCGGCCATGCCGAAGTATATGTCAACGCGTGTTGACAAATCGCGGGCACAGCCTACCATGTCGATGTCAACAACCGTTGACTTTGCTGCTGAAAGGAAACCGCCATGCCGGATAACGCTTCCGCCGATACCGCCTTCGACGCCGACGTGCTGATCGTCGGTGCCGGTCCCACCGGCCTTGCGCTGGCGCTGGCACTGTCCGCACGCGGGGTGCGTGCGCTCGTGGTCGATCGCCTCGCCGAAAGCGCCAACACCTCGCGGGCCGCGGTCGTGCATGCCCGCACGTTGGAAGTGGTGGAACCGCTGGGCGTCGCCGCCACGCTCGTTGCGAAAGGCCTGAAGGCGCCGCGGTTCACCGTGCGCGATCGCGACCGCGTGCTGGTGCCCATCGGCTTCGACGCGCTGCCGACCCGGTATCCGTACGCGTTGATGATTTCGCAGGCAGAGACCGAGCAGGTGCTGCTGGCGCGCTTCACCGCGATGGGCGGGAAAGTCATGCGTCCGCGGCAGCTCGTCGCCCTCGCTCAGGAGGCGGCGTGCATCAGCGCCACGCTCGACGACGGCAGCCGGCTGCGGGTTCGCTACGCGGTGGGTGCCGATGGGATGCACAGCACAGTGCGCGAGCAGGCCGGCATCGCGTTCACCGGCGGCAGCTATGGCGAGTCGTTCCTGTTGGCCGATGTCCGCCTCGACGGCCAGCTGCCGGACGATGAGGTGATCCTCTACTTCTCTCCCGCCGGCATGGTGGTGGTCGCGCCCTTGCCGGGAGGCATGCACCGCATCGTGGCCACCGTCGCCGAGGCGCCCGAACAGCCCGACGCAGCTTGCGTGCAGGCCTTGCTCGATGCACGCGGTCCGCAGCGGTTCCGTGCGGTCGTGCAGGAAGTGGTCTGGGGCTCGCGCTTTCGCGTCCACCATCG
>CAMLCW010000235.1 GCA_946478645.1 uncultured Variovorax sp. | reverse complement strand
CGACATGGCGCGCGAGCGCATCGCCTTCCAGGGCCTGCCCGCGCGCATCTGCTGGCTCGGCCTGGGCGAGCGCCACCGCGCGGGCCTGGCCTTCAACGAGATGGTGAGGAACGGCGAACTCAAGGCGCCCATCGTCATCGGCCGCGACCACCTCGACACCGGCTCGGTCGCAAGCCCGAACCGCGAAACCGAAGCCATGAAGGACGGCACCGATGCGGTGTCCGACTGGCCGCTGCTCAACGCGCTGCTCAACACCGCGGGCGGCGCGACCTGGGTCAGCCTGCACCATGGCGGCGGCGTCGGCATGGGCTACTCGCAGCATTCAGGCGTGGTGATCGTCTGCGACGGCACCGATGCGGCGGCGAAGCGCATCGAGCGCGTGCTCTGGAACGACCCCGCCAGCGGTGTCATGCGCCATGCCGATGCGGGCTACGACATTGCCGTCGCCACCGCGAAGAAGCAGGGGCTCCAGCTGCCGATGGTCCGCTGAGAGCGCGCCGCCGCGGGCCACAAAGGTAAGCCGAAGGTAGGAAGAAAAATCCAGTCCATTCCCATTTGATGGGAATCAAGGCTTGGATCTGGGAACGGCCGGCCAGATACTGCAGGCCGAAACAGCACGCCCCACCCGACGCCCACGACCCCTTCGATGACGCCGCCGACCGATCCCGCCACCCACAACGACCGCGCGCTGCGCGTGCTGTCGGTGCTGGCGCAGCGCAATTCGGCCATGACCGCAGCGCAGCTGGTGGAGGAAACCGGCTTGTCGAAGAGCACGCTCTACCGGCAGATCGCGATGCTGCGACGCTGGGGCTTCGTGATGGAGTCCGACGGGCGCTATTCGCCGGGCCCGGTGAGCGTGCAGCTCGCGAGCGGCTTCGACGGCAACTCCGACCTCGTGATGGCCGCGCGCGCCGACATGCGCGCGCTCGCGCAGCAGAGCCACGAGAGCGTCGCCCTGGTCACGGCGGTGAACGACCGCGTGGTGTGCCTCGAGATGATCGACAGCGAGCATTCGCTGCGCTGCTCCTTCGACCGCGGCCGCAGCGTGCCGGCGCGCGACGGCGCGAGCGCCAAGTGCCTGCTGGCCCACATGCCGGCGGATCAGCGCGATGCGCTGCTCGACGCGCTCGGCGAAGGCCCCGAACAACGCGCCCGGCGCGCCAGCGAGCTCGACGCGATCCGCGAGGCCGGCTTTGCGGTGACGCAGGGCGAGGTCGATGCCGGCGTCTGGGGCGCGAGCGCGCCGCTGCTTGCGGCCAACCGGCGCCTGCGCGGCGCGATCACGCTGATGGCGCCGCTCACGCGCGTCGAAGGCATGGAAGCTGCATTGCGCCACATGGCCGTCGTCACGGCGGCGCGCATCTCGCGCGCGCTGCAGTAGCCGCCAGCGGATTGCATCCCTCTCTTATTTTCCTTTTCTAACCACGGAAGTCCTGAACATGAACACCCGTCGCACCCTCGTCGCCGCCGCACTCTCCGGCATCGCCTTCTTCGGTCTTGCCGGCGCTGCACAAGCCCAGGGCGAGCCGCTGCGCGTGGCCACCGATGCCACCTTCCCGCCGATGGAGTTCGTCGAGAACGGCAAGCGCACGGGCTTCGACGTGGAGCTGGTCGAGGCCATCGGCAAGACGCTGGGCCGCAAGATCGAATGGATCGACATCGACTTCAAGGGCCTCGTGCCGGGCCTGATCTCGCGCCGCTTCGACATGGCCGTGTCGGCCATCTACATCACCGACGAGCGCAAGAAGGTCGTCGACTTCACCGTGCCCTACTACGCGGGCGGCCTGGTCGTGATGGTAAAGGAGGGCAACACCGCCATCCAGAAGCCGGCCGACATCAACGGCAAGAAGGTCAGCGTGCAGGTGGGCACCAAGTCGGTCTCTTTCACCAAGGAGAAGTACCCGCAGGTGCAGCTGCTCGAAGTCGAGAAGAACCAGGAAATGTTCAACCTCGTCGACATCGGCCGCGCCGATGCCGCGGTCACCGGCAAGCCCGCGGCGTTCCAGTACGTGCGCACGCGCGGCGGCCTCAAGGTGCTGCCCGAGCAGATCACCACCGAGGAATACGGCATGGCCATCCGCAAGGACACGCCCGAGCTCACCAAGGCGGTGAACGGCGCGATCGAGAAGCTCAAGGCCGACGGCACCTATGCGCAGATCGTGAACAAGTGGTTCAGCAGCAGCGCGAAGTAAGCGCGCCATGGATCTCGATTTCTCGCCGGTCTGGCAGGGCTGGCCCGCGCTGCTTCGCGGTGCGCTCGTCACCGTGGAGATCACCGCCTGCGCGCTCGCGCTCGGCTGTGTGCTGGGCCTGCTGGTCGGCATCGGCCGGCTGAACCCGAAGCGGCGCTGGCTCTACGGCATCTGCACCGCCTACGTGGCGGCCATCCGCGGGACGCCGCTCCTGGTGCAGCTGTTCATCCTGTTCTTCGGCCTGCCGCACTTCGGCATCCTGCTGCCGGCCTTCCTGTGCGGCGTGCTGGGGCTCGGCGTGTATTCGGGAGCCTACGTGTCGGAGATCGTGCGCGGCGCGATCCAGTCGATCGACAAGGGCCAGACGATGGCCGCGCAGTCGCTCGGCATGACGCCGGCCGTGGCGATGCGCGAGATCGTGCTCCCGCAGGCGGTGATCCGCATGATCCCGCCGCTCGGCAACGAGTTCATCGCGCTCATCAAGAATTCGGCGCTGGTGTCGCTGCTCACCATCCACGACGTGATGCACGAAGGGCAGAAGATCATCAGCGTGTCGTACCGCTCGCTCGAGGTCTACCTGGCCATCGCGCTCGTGTACTTCGTGCTCACGGGCACGATGACGCTGGTGCTCAGGCACTTCGAGCGCAAGCTGGGGCAGGGCGGGCTGGTGCGATGAGCGGCGCGTCGGGCTCGGTATTTCTCCCTCCCCTCCCGGGGGAGGGCTGGGGTGGGGGCGCGACGGCCTCGTCCCTCGCGCGGCGCTCGTTGGGCGCTGCCCCCATCCCAACCTTCCCCCGGGAGGGGAAGGGGCAAGAGGGCGGGTCATGAAGGGTGTGCAGCGCTTCTCACGCGCCACGCTCCCCGCCACCCCCTGGAAGAACGGCGGCGGCACCACGCAGGAGATCGCAAGCTGGCCGCCGGGCGCGGGGCTCGACGCCTTCGGCTGGCGCGCGAGCATCGCGACCATCGCGCAGCCCGGGCCGTTCTCGGTCTTCGCGGGCATCGACCGCCAGATCATGCTGCTCGAAGGCGACGGCGTGCGCCTCTTCACGCATGACGCGCGCATCGACCACCGGCTCGACGTGCCGCACCGGCCATTCGCCTTCAGCGGCGACGAGGCCATCGACTGCACGCTGCTCGGCGGCGCCTCGAACGACTTCAACCTGATGGTGCGGCGCGGCCAGTGGCGCGCCGAGCTGCAGGTGCTCGATGCCCCCGCCGCGGTCGCGCCCGCGCCGCATGGCGTGCTGCTCGCGCTGCGCGGTGCCTGGCGCCTTGGCGGCGAAGTTGATTGCGCCGAAGGCGAGGGCCTGTACTGGACCGACGAGGGCGCGGCGGCGTGGCAGGCCGAACCCGCTGCGCCCCACGCCCAGCTTCTCGCGGTGCGCATCCTGCCGGCGTAAGCTGCGCAAAGACAACCCATGCCCATGACATCCGCCCACAGTTTTCCCTCGGCCGATGGCCTCTGGACCGCGCTGCGGCTGGCGCCGGGCGCCGTGCCCGGCGCTGCGCCCGATGCCCAAGCCGCGATCGCCGTCACCGGCGGCACGATCCGCTGGGTCGGCGCACGCGATGCAGTGCCGGCCGAGTTCGCCGGCCTCGCGCCGCACGATGGCGGCGGCGCGCTCGTCACGCCCGGCCTCGTCGACTGCCACACGCACCTGGTCTACGGCGGCCAGCGCGCCAACGAGTTCGCGATGCGGCTCGCGGGCGCCAGTTATGAAGAAGTGGCGCGCGCCGGCGGCGGCATCGTGTCGTCGGTGCGCGCCACGCGCGAGGCCGACGAAGACACGCTCTTTGCCGCGGCCGCCGCGCGCCTCGAGCAGCTGCTGGCTGACGGCGTCTGCGCGATCGAGATCAAGTCGGGCTACGGCCTCGCACTCGAACACGAGCGCAAGCAGCTGCGCGTGGCGCGGCGCCTCGGCGAAGCCTACGGCGTGACCGTGCGAACCACCTTCCTCGGCGCGCATGCGCTGCCGCCCGAATACGCGAACCGCAGCGGCGACTACATCGATGCGGTGTGCCGCGAGATGCTGCCCGCGCTCGCGGCCGAAGGGCTCGTCGATGCGGTCGACGTGTTCTGCGAGCGCATCGCCTTTTCGCTCGCCGAGACCGAGCAGGTGTTCCGTGCCGCGCAGGCGCTCGGCCTGCGGGTCAAGCTGCATGCCGAGCAGCTTTCCGACATGGGCGGCGCCGCGCTGGCCGCGCGCTATGGCGCGCTGTCGTGCGACCACATCGAGCACCTGTCGGCCGAGGGCATCGCGGCGATGCGGCAGTCGGGCAGCGTGGCCGTGCTGCTGCCTGGCGCCTACTACACGCTGCGCGACACGCACCTGCCGCCCATCGAGGCGCTGCGCGCCGCCGGTGTGCCGATGGCCGTGTCCACCGATCACAACCCCGGCACCTCGCCGGCATTGAGCCTGCTCTTGATGATGAACATGGCCTGCACGCTGTTCCGCCTGACCGTGCCCGAGGCGTTGGCCGGCGTGACCGTGCATGCGGCGCGCGCGCTCGGCCTGCAAGCCACGCACGGCACCATCGGGCCCGGCATGCCGGCCAACTTCGTGCTGTGGAATGTGCAAGACGCGGCCGAGCTCGCCTACTGGTTCGGCCAGCGGCCGGTGCGCTGCGTGGTGCGGCAGGGGCGCATTTCTTTTCCCTCTCCCGCCGTGAGAGGGCAGGGTGAGGGCCTGCGGCCATGAACACGAGCCCTCACCCCAACCCTCTCCCAGAAGGAGAGGGAGCAAGACGAACGCTCTTCGCAGCCGATGCGCTGCTGCCCGCGGGCTGGGCCAGGAACGTCTTGCTGACGTGGAACGACGCGGGCCAGCTCACGCAGGTGCAAGCCGGTGCGCAACGCAGCGCCGACACGCCGGTCGCCCACGGCCCGGTGATCCCCGGCATGCCCAACCTGCATTCGCACGCCTTCCAGCGCGCCTTCGCGGGCCTGACCGAACACCGCGCCGAGGCCACCGACAGCTTCTGGAGCTGGCGCACGCTGATGTACCGCTTTGCCGCGCGCCTCGGCCCCGCGCACATGGAGGCGATCGCCACCTGGCTCTATGCCGAGATGCTCGAGGCGGGCTACACCAGCGTGTGCGAATTCCAGTACGTGCACCACGACACCGACGGCCGGCCCTATGCCGACGATGCGGCGCTGAGCCTCGCGCTGCTGCGCGCCGCGCAGAACGCCGGCATCGGCTTCACGCTGCTGCCGGTGCTCTACCAGGCGAGCGGCTTCGGCGGCCAGCCGCCCAACGAAGGCCAGCGCCGCTTCATCCGCAGCACCGATTCGATGCTGCGACTGCTCGAAACCCTCAAACCCGTTTGCGACGCGCAGGGCGCGCGCCTGGGCCTCGCGCCGCATTCGCTGCGCGCGGTGCCGCCCGAGGGCCTCCGCGAGGCGCTCGCGGGGCTCGACGCGATCGACCGCACCGCGCCGATCCACATCCACATCGCCGAGCAGACCAAGGAGGTCGACGACTGCATCGCCTGGAGCGGGCAGCGCCCGGTCGCGTGGCTGCTCGACCACGCCAAGGTCGATGCGCGCTGGTGCCTGGTGCATGCCACGCACATGGACATGGCCGAATACGAGCGCGGCGCGAAGAGCGGCGCGGTCGCGGGACTGTGCCCGACCACCGAGGCCAACCTCGGCGACGGCATCTTCGACTTCACGGCCTGGCGCCGGCACGGCGGCGCCTGGGGCCTCGGCTCCGACAGCCATGCCACGGTCAATGCCGCGGAAGAACTGCTGATGCTCGAATACAGCCAGCGCCTCGCGCGCCGGCAGCGCAACGTCGGCGCCGAGCCCGCGCAGCCGCACGTGGCCACCGCACTCACGCTCGGCGCGGTGCAGGGGGGTGCCCAGGCCTCGGGCCGTGCGATCGGCGGGCTCGCTGCGGGGCAGCAGGCCGACTTCGTCGTGCTGGCTGCCGCGCACGTCGCGCTGCAGGGCCTGGCCGCGCCCGATGCGCTGTCGGCCCACGTGTTCGCGAGCCACCGCACGTCCGCGATCGATGCGGTCTGGGTGGCGGGCCGGCCGCGCGTCATGGCCGGCCGCCATACGCTGCACGCCGATGCCGCGGCCGCCTTCACCGCGGCACGCAGCCAGTTGCTGAAAGAAAATTGATCCCCATGCCCTTCACCACCACCGAACCCGCTTTCCGCTTCCGCCAGGGCACGCGCCCGCTGCTGATCTCTATGCCGCACGTCGGCACCCATGTGCCGCCCGCGCTGGCCGCGCGCCTGACCGACGAGGCGCGCCACGTGCCCGACACCGACTGGCACCTCGAGCGCCTCTACGACTTCGCCGACGAACTCGGCGCCTCGGTGCTCGTGGCCACGCATTCGCGCTACGTGATCGACCTGAACCGTCCGCCCGACGGCGCGAGCCTGTACCCGGGCCAGAGCGTCACCGGCCTGTGCCCGGTCGACACCTTCGACGACACGCCGGTCTATGCCGCGGCCGACGACCTGCCCGGCGACGCCGAAGTCGCCGAGCGCCGCGACGCGATCTGGCAGCCCTACCACCAGCAGCTGCAGGCCGAACTCGCACGCCTGAAGGCCGCGCACGGCACCGTTGCGCTGTGGGACGCGCATTCGATCCGCTCGGTGCTGCCGCGCTTCTTCGACGGCAAGCTGCCCGACCTGAACCTGGGCACCGCCAAGGGCGCGAGCTGCGACCCGGCGCTGGCCGCGCAGCTGCTCGCGATCGGCCAGTCGGCCCCGGGCCTGACCGCGGTGCTCAACGGCCGCTTCACCGGCGGCTACATCACGCGGCAATACGGCAACCCGGCCGAGGGCGTGCATGCGGTGCAGCTCGAAATGACGCAGTCGAGCTACATGCAGGAGAAGCTGCCCTTCGACTACCTGCCCGACGTGGCCGCGGGCGTGCAGCCGCATGTGCGCCGGATGATCGAGGCCGTGCTGGCGTTCGTCGAGAAGTAGCTGAAAGCGGGAGCGGACAGCCGGACGCAGAGGACGCAGAGGTTTCGCAGAGGACGCAAAAAAGAAGAAGAAAAAATCTTTTGTGTATTACTTTTGCGTCCTCTGCGAAACCTTCGCGTCCTCTGCGTCCGGAAGTCCGATCCCGCATCCCAGCAAGGTCCAAAAGCGCAAGCGACAATCGGCGCCTATGAAGCCCCCCGTCTACACCCGCGGCCAGGCCCTGGCCGGCATTCTCGAAAAGCGCATCGCGATCCTCGATGGCGCCATGGGCACGATGATCCAGCGCTTCAGGCTCACCGAGGCGCAGTACCGCGGCGAGCGCTTCAAGGACTTCGAACGCGACGTCAAGGGCAACAACGAGCTGCTCTCGCTGACGCGGCCCGACGTGATCCGCGACATCCACGAGGGTTACCTCGCCGCGGGCGCCGACCTGGTCGAGACCAACACCTTCGGCGCGACCACCATCGCGCAGGAGGACTACAGGATGGCGCATCTCGCGCGCGAGATGAACTTCGAATCCGCCAGGCTCGCCCGCGCGGCCTGCGACAAGTTCAGTACGCCCGACAAGCCGCGCTTCGTCGCCGGCGCGCTCGGCCCCACGCCCAAGACCGCGAGCATCAGCCCCGACGTGAACGACCCGGGCGCGCGCAACGTGAGCTTCGAGGAACTGCGCGCGGCCTACTACGAGCAGACCGAGGCGCTGGTCGAGGGTGGCGCCGACGTGCTGCTGGTCGAGACCATCTTCGACACGCTCAACGCCAAGGCCGCACTGTTCGCGATCGACGAGTACTTCGAGGCGAGCGGCGAGCGCCTGCCGCTGATCATCAGCGGCACCGTGACCGACGCCTCGGGCCGCATCCTCAGCGGCCAGACCGTGACCGCGTTCTGGCACAGCGTGCGCCATGCCCAGCCGCTGGCCGTGGGCCTCAACTGCGCGCTCGGCGCGGCGCTCATGCGGCCCTACATCCAGGAACTGGCCAAGGCCGCGGGCGACACCTTCATCAGCTGCTACCCGAACGCGGGCCTGCCCAACCCCATGAGCGACACCGGCTTCGACGAGACGCCCGACGTCACCTCGCGGCTGTTGCACGAATTCGCGGCCGAGGGGCTGGTCAACATCGTCGGCGGCTGCTGCGGCACCACGCCCGA
>CAMLCW010000234.1 GCA_946478645.1 uncultured Variovorax sp. | reverse complement strand
AGATCGACGCCGGGGTCTTGCCAGAAGTTGATGAGTTGCAGCGCGCTGCAGACCGCGTCGCTCTGCGCGAGCGAGACCGCATCGCTCACGCCGTAGAGGTGCAGCAGCAGCCGGCCGACCGGGTTCGCCGAGCGGCGGCAGTAGTCGAGCAGTTCGGCGCGATCGGCGTAGGCGCCGCCGTCGCGGGTCTTCTCGATGTCCTGAATGAAGGCGCCCAGCAGGTCGGCGAGCAGCGTCTCGGGCAGCGCGAACGCCGCAATGCTGTGCGCGAGCGGTCCGAACACCTGCGGCCAGCGCGAATCGGCGCGAGGGCTGCCGTGCGCCGCGGCGGCGAGTTCCTCGCGGTAGGCGTGCAGTTCGGCCAGCCGCTGCGCGGGCCCGGCGTCGCCCTCGTCGGCGATGTCGTCGGCGATGCGCGCAAAGTGGTAGATCGCTGCGATCGGCGCGCGCAGGTGCGGCGGACACAGCCACGAAGCCACCGGGAAATTCTCGTAGTGGTCGGGCGGAGGGGCGAGGGCGGAAGGTTCGGGCACGCGGCGATTGTCCGCGAGCCGCATGGCGCTTTCGGGGCGATTGACAGTGTCGGAGGATTCCCATAGATTACTAACCGGTGGGTCAGTAATGGCCCGGTTCGACCTTTTCCTGGGTGTCTCATGACCGCCTCCTCCGGCTTTCCTACCCTCGTGCGCAGTGCTGCCTGGCTGCTGCTTCCCGCCTTGATCCTGGCCGGCTGCTCGCAGTCGAAACCGGTCGAGGAGCCCGTGCGGGCGGTCAAGGTGCTGACCGTCGGCGCCAGCGACTTCGACGCCCAGCCGGAGTATTCGGGCGAGGTGCGCGCGCGCGTCGAATCGCGCCTCGGCTTCCGCGTGGCGGGCAAGATCACGCGGCGCCAGGCCGAACTCGGCCAGCATGTGCAGGCGGGCCAACCGCTGGCCCAGCTCGATCCGCAGGACTACCGGCTCGCGGCCGACGCGGCCCGCGCGCAACTGGCGGCCGCGCAGACGAACCGCGACCTCGCCGCGGCCGACCTGAAGCGCTACCGCGAGTTGCGCGAGCAGAACTTCATCAGCGGCGCAGAGCTCGAACGCCGCGAGTCCACCTGGAAGTCCGCGCAGGCGCAATTCGAGCAGGCGCAGGCCCAACTTGCGTCGCAGGGCAACCAGGCCAGCTACACCACACTGGTGGCCGACGTGGCGGGCGTGGTGACGGCCATCGAGGCCGAGCCGGGGCAGGTGGTGCAGGCGGGCACGCCGGTGGTCCGGATCGCACAGGACGGCGCGCGCGACGTGGTGTTCGCGGTGCCCGAAGACCGCGCCGGACTGATCGAGCCGGGCTCGCCGGTGACGGTGCGCGGCTGGTCGGCCGACCGCGAGTTCGAGGGCCGGGTGCGCGAGGTGGCGGCCAGCGCCGATCCGGTCACGCGGACCTACGCGGTCAAGGTCGCGATCGACGCGGCCACGGCGCCGCCGCTCGGCGCCACGGTCTATGCGCGACCGCAGGCGCTCGCGCGCACGGGTGCCCAGGTCATCAAGTTGCCGACCAGCGCATTGCGCCAGGAAGGCAAGGGCAGTGCGGTCTGGGTGCTCGATCGCGAGGCCATGACCGTGCGCTCGCAGCCGGTGCAGGTGGCCACGGCCGATGGCAACGAGGCCGTGATCGGCGCCGGGCTCACGCCCGGCATGACGGTGGTCGCTGCCGGCGTGCATGTGCTCTCGCCCGGGCAGAAGGTCACGATCTACCAGCCGAAGGAGGCGGCGGCCGCCGCCGATGCGAACGCGAGCACGCAGCAGCCGATGCCGGTCGCTGCGTCCAGGAAGGAAGCCGCAGCGGGTGCCGCCAAATGACGCAGCCCGCGGCCACACCCGACGCCGGCAAGCCGGCCGGCTTCAATCTCTCGAAATGGGCGCTCGACCACGCGCCGCTCACGCGCTACCTGATGGTGGTGCTGATGGTGCTGGGGGCCTTTGCGTACTTCCAGCTCGGCCAGGACGAGGATCCGCCGTTCACCTTCCGGGCCATGGTGGTGCGCACCTACTGGCCCGGCGCCACCGCGCAGCAGGTGGCCGAGCAGGTCACCGACAAGCTCGAGCGCACGCTGCAGGAGGCGCCGTACGCCGACAAGATCCGCAGCTACTCGAAGCCGGGCGAGTCGCAGATCATCTTCCAGATCAAGGATTCGTCGAAGGCCTCCGAGGTCGCGAACGTCTGGTACACGGTACGCAAGAAGATCGGCGACATGCGCGGCACCTTGCCGCCGGGCGTGCAGGGGCCTTTCTTCAACGACGAGTTCGGCGACGTCTATGGCGTGATCTACGCGCTCGAGAGCGAAGGCTTCAGCTATGCCGAACTCAAGACCATGGCCGACGACGTGCGCCAGCAGCTCCTGCGCGTGCCCGACGTCGCCAAGGTCGAGCAGTTCGGCGTGCAGGACGAGAAGGTCTACATCGAGATCTCGCAGACGCGCGTGGCGCAGCTCGGGCTCGATTTCAACGCGGTGCTGCAGCAGCTCGGCTCGCAGAATGCGGTCGAGAGCGCGGGCGCGATCCAGTCGCCGCTCGACGTGGTGCAGGTGCGCGTGGGCGGGCAGTTCACGAGCGTCGACCAGCTGCGCGAGATGCCGATCCGCGGCAGTTCGGGCAACCAGCTGCGGCTTGGCGACATCGCCGAGATCCGCCGTGGCTACGTCGATCCGCCGGCCGTCAAGGTGCGCCACCAGGGCAAGGAGGTGATCGCGCTCGGCGTGTCGATGGCCAAGGGCGGCGACATCATCGCGCTCGGCGAGGCGCTGCGCGCCGCCGCGGTGCAGATCGACCGGCAGCTGCCGGCCGGCGTCAAGCTCGCGCAGGTGCAGGACCAGCCGGTGGCGGTGGCCAACTCGGTCAACGAGTTCGTCGGCGTGCTGATCGAGGCGGTGGCCATCGTGCTGGCGGTGAGCATCATCTCGCTCGGCCTGCACAAGGGCGGGCGCTTCGGCTGGTACATCGACATGCGCCCGGGCTTGGTGGTGGCGATCACGATCCCGCTGGTGCTGGCCGTGACCTTCCTGGCCATGGACTACTTCGGCATCGGGCTGCACAAGATATCGCTGGGCTCGCTGATCATCGCGCTCGGCCTGCTGGTGGACGACGCGATCATCGCGGTCGAGATGATGGTGCGGAAGATGGAGGAGGGCTATGACAAGGTGCGCGCGGCCACCTTCGCCTACGACGTCACCGCCAAGCCGATGCTGACCGGCACGCTCATCACGGCCGCGGGCTTCCTGCCGATCGGCCTTGCGAAATCGGTGACGGGCGAATACACCTTCGCGATCTTCGCGGTGACGGTGATCGCGCTGGTGCTCTCGTGGATCGTGTCGGTCTACTTCGTGCCCTACCTGGGCACGCTGCTGCTCAAGGTGAAGCCGCACGATCCGAATGCGCCACCGCACGAGCTGTTCGACACGCCGTTCTACAACCGTTTTCGTCGCACCGTGGACTGGTGCGTGCAGCACCGCTGGCTGACCATCGGCGCGACGGTGCTGATCTTCGCGCTCGGCATCGTCGGCATGGGCCGGGTGCAGCAGCAGTTCTTTCCCGATTCGAGCCGTCCCGAGATCCTGGTGGACATCTGGTTCCCCGAAGGCACCTCCTTCGCCGCCAACGAGGAAGTGGCCAAGCGCGTCGAGGCGCGCATGTTGAAGGAAGAGGGCGTGAAGACGGTCAGCACCTGGGTCGGCTCGGGCGTGCCGCGCTTCTACCTGCCGCTGGACCAGGTCTTTCCGCAAAGCAACGTGTCGCAGTTCATCGTGCTGGCGAGCGACCTGAAGGTGCGGGAGCGCCTGCGCATGGCGCTGCCGACCCTGCTCGCCCAGGAGTTCCCCGAAGTGCGCGGGCGCGTCAAGCTGCTGCCGAACGGGCCGCCGGTGGCTTATCCGGTGCAGTTCCGCGTGATCGGCAACGACCCGGCCGAGCTGCGTGCGCGCGCCGACGAGGTCAAGGCCGTGCTGCAGGCCAACGCCAACATGCGCGGCGTGAACGACAACTGGAACGAATCGGTCAAGGTGATCCGGCTCGAGGTCGACCAGGCCAAGGCGCGTGCGCTCGGCGTGACCAGCCAGGCCATCGCCCAGGCCTCGCGCACGATGTTCTCGGGCACCACGGTGGGCCAGTACCGCGAGAACGACCTGCTGATCGACATCGTGCTGCGGCAGGCGGCCGACGAGCGCGAAGCGATTTCGGACATCGGCAATGCCTACCTGCCCACGGCGTCGGGGCGCTCGATTCCGCTCACGCAGATTGCGCGGCCGGTGTTCACCTGGGAGCCCGGTGTGATGTGGCGCGAGAACCGCAACTACGCGATCACCGTGCAGGGCGACGTGGTCGAGGGCCTGCAGGGTGCCACCGTCACCGAGCAACTGCTGCCCGAGCTGCGCCGGATCGAGGCCGGCTGGCATGCCGCCGGCCACGGCAGCTACCGCATCGAGGTGGCGGGCGCGGTCGAGGAAAGCAGCAAGGGCTCGGCTTCGATCGTGGTGGGCGTGCCGATCATGCTGTTCCTGGTGTTCACCTTGCTGATGCTGCAGCTGCACAGCTTCAGCCGCTCGCTGCTGGTGTTCATGACCGGCCCGCTGGGCATCGCGGGCGTGGCCGGTGCGCTGCTGCTGCTGAACCGGCCATTCGGCTTCGTCGCGCTGCTGGGCGTGATCGCGCTGATGGGCATGATCCAGCGCAACGCGGTGATCCTGATCGACCAGATCGAGCTCGACCGCGCGGCCGGCGTGCCGGCCTGGAACGCGATCGTCGAGTCGGCCGTGCGGCGCCTGCGGCCGATCGTGCTGACCGCGGCGGCGGCGGTGCTCGCGATGATTCCGCTGTCGCGCAGCGTGTTCTGGGGACCGATGGCCGTGGCGATCATGGGCGGCCTGATCGTGGCCACCGTCTTGACCCTGCTGGCGCTGCCGGCCATGTACGCCGCTGCATTCCGTATCAGGCGGGAGCCGAAAGAGGGTCCGATTAGCGTTTAAAATGCGCGGTTGACCGATTTCAGGCGGACGGTCTTTGGGCTTCGATTTGTCGTGGCACCAGGGCCGTCCGCCTTTGCATTCACCTGAAAAATTTGGCAAGCGCGGGTGGCGAAATTGGTAGACGCACCAGGTTTAGGTCCTGACGTTCGCAAGAACGTGCCGGTTCGAGTCCGGCCCCGCGCACCAGCCACACCCCTCACAAGGAAGACACCATGACCGTGACCGTTGAAACTCTCGAGAAGCTCGAACGCAAGATCACGCTGACCCTTCCGGTCGGCACCATCCAGTCGGAAGTCGATTCGCGCCTCAAGAAGCTCGCGCGCACCGTCAAGATGGACGGCTTCCGCCCCGGCAAGGTGCCGATGAACGTCGTGGCCCAGCGCTACGGCTACTCGGTGCACTACGAGGTCATGAACGACAAGGTCGGCGAAGCCTTCTCGCAGGCCGCCAACGAGGCCAAGCTGCGCGTGGCCGGCCAGCCCCGCATCACCGAGAAGGAAGAAGCGCCCGAGGGCCAGCTGGCTTTCGACGCGGTGTTCGAGGTGTTCCCCGAAGTCAAGATCAACGACCTGGCGAATGCCGAAGTCGAGAAGCTCTCGGCCGAAGTGGGCGACGACGCGATCGACAAGACGCTCGAGATCCTGCGCAAGCAGCGCCGCACCTTCGCGCAGCGCGCCCAGGACGCCGTGGCCGAGGACAACGACCGCGTGACAGTCGACTTCGAAGGCAAGATCGACGGCGAGCCGTTCCAGGGCGGCAAGGCCGAAGACTTCCAGTTCATCGTCGGCGAAGGCCAGATGCTGAAGGAATTCGAAGATGCCGTGCGCGGCATGAAAGCGGGCGACAGCCGCACCTTCCCGCTGTCGTTCCCGGCCGACTACCACGGCAAGGACGTGGCCGGCAAGCAGGCCGACTTCATGGTCACCGTGAAGAAGATCGAGGCCTCGCACCTGCCCGAAGTCAATGAGCAGCTCGCCAAGTCGCTCGGTATTCCTGACGCCACGGTCGAGGGCCTGCGCGCCGACATCAAGAAGAACCTCGAGCGCGAAGTGAAGTTCCGCCTGCTGGCGCGCAACAAGAACGCCGTGATGGACGCACTGGTCGCCAACGCCGAGCTCGACCTGCCGAACGCCAGCGTGCAGTCGGAAGTCAACCGCATGATCGAAGGCGCCCGCGCCGAGCTCAAGCAGCGCGGCATCAAGGACGCCGACAAGGCGCCGATCCCCGAGGAAGTGTTCCGCCCGCAGGCCGAGCGCCGCGTGCGCCTGGGCCTGGTGGTGGCCGAGCTGGTGCGTGCCAACAACCTGCAGGCCAAGCCCGAGCAGATCAAGGCCCACGTCGACGAGCTGGCCGCGAGCTACGAGAAGCCGGCCGACGTCGTGCGCTGGTACTTCAGCGACAACAACCGCCTGGCCGAGGTCGAGGCGGTCGTGATCGAGAACAACGTGACCGACTTCGTGCTCGGCAAGGCCAAGGTCACCGAAAAGTCGGTGACGTTCGACGAGCTGATGGCGCAGCAGGGCTGATCCCGGCGCCGCACGCATGATGGCGAATGGGGCTTGTGCTTTGCGGCACGAGCCCCATTTCACTCAGGCGTACAGTCAAACACAACAGCGAACGAACCCTTTTCCCGGAGCATATTCATGAGCGCACAGGACATCCAGAATCTCGGCATGATCCCGATGGTCGTCGAGCAGTCGGGCCGCGGCGAGCGGTCGTACGACATCTATTCGCGCCTCCTCAAGGAGCGCATCGTCTTCCTGGTGGGCGAGGTGAACGACCAGACCGCCAACCTCGTGGTGGCGCAGCTGCTGTTCCTCGAGAGCGAGAACCCGGACAAGGATATTTCGTTCTACATCAACTCCCCGGGCGGCAGCGTGAGCGCGGGCATGGCAATCTACGACACGATGCAGTTCATCAAGCCCGACGTGTCCACGATGTGCATCGGCTTCGCGGCCAGCATGGGCGCCTTCCTGCTCGCCGCCGGCGAGAAGGGCAAGCGCTTCTCGCTGCCGAACTCGAAGGTCATGATCCACCAGGTGCTCGGCGGCGCGCGCGGCCAGGCCACCGACATCGAGATCCACGCCCGCGACATCCTGCGCACCAAGGACCAGATGAACCGCATCCTGGCCGAACGCACGGGCCAGCCACTTGAAAAAGTCAAGACCGACACCGAGCGCGACTATTTCCTCACGGCCGACGAGGCCAAGGATTACGGCCTGGTCGACCAGGTCATTGCAAAGCGCGGTTGATTCCGGCCGCGGCGCCGCATGCGCCGAAAGGCAAGAACGGCGTTTTCCCCACGGGAAACGCCGTTTTTGTTTAGTTATCATTGTCCCTACCCCCGTTAACGAGGCACCTGTCCATGGCCGAGAAAAAAGGCTCTTCCAGCGAAAAAACGCTTTACTGCTCGTTCTGCGGCAAGAGCCAGCATGAGGTCAAGAAGCTGATCGCGGGCCCTTCGGTCTTCATTTGCGACGAGTGCATCGACCTCTGCAACGAGATCATCCGCGACGAGCTTCCGGCTGGCGAGGAACCGCGCGACGCGCGCAGCGACCTGCCGACGCCTCTCGAGATCAAGACCAACCTCGACAACTACGTGATCGGCCAGGAGCCGGCCAAGCGCATGCTGTCGGTGGCGGTCTACAACCACTACAAGCGCCTGCGCCACAAGGAAAAGGCCAAGGGCGAGGACGTCGAACTCAGCAAGAGCAACATCCTGCTGATCGGCCCGACCGGCTCGGGCAAGACGCTGCTCGCGCAGACGCTCGCGCGCATGCTCGACGTGCCGTTCGTGATGGCCGACGCCACCACGCTGACCGAGGCCGGCTACGTGGGCGAAGACGTCGAGAACATCATCCAGAAGCTGCTGCAGAGCTGCAACTACGAAGTCGAGCGCGCCCAGCGCGGCATCGTCTACATCGACGAGATCGACAAGATCTCGCGCAAGTCGGACAACCCGTCGATCACGCGCGACGTGTCGGGTGAGGGCGTGCAGCAGGCGTTGCTGAAGCTCGTCGAAGGCACGATGGCGAGCGTGCCGCCGCAGGGCGGGCGCAAGCATCCGAACCAGGACTTCCTGCAGATCGACACGACCAACATCCTGTTCATCTGCGGCGGCGCCTTCGCGGGCCTCGAGAAGGTGATCGAGGCGCGCACCGAAGCCTCGGGCATCGGCTTTGGCGCTTCGGTCAAGAGCAAGGCCCAGCGCAGCATCACCGAGGTGTTCCGCGAGGTCGAACCCGAAGACCTGATCAAGTTCGGCCTGATTCCCGAACTCGTGGGCCGCATGCCCG
>CAMLCW010000233.1 GCA_946478645.1 uncultured Variovorax sp. | reverse complement strand
GCGTCGACGCCGATCCGCGCCTGGCCGCCTTCTGGGCCGCGCGCTTTCCGTTCGTGCCGGGCTGGGAGCAGGGCAAGGCCTGAAGCACCGCAGGCGCTTCTACGGCGTCCTTCGTCAGGCCGGCACCAAGGATGTACGGCGCGCACGCGTCACGTTGAACGCACTGGCGATCAGCATGCCCTGCACCAGCGCGAGCCCGACGATCACGCTCGTGTACTGGCCATGGTCCATGAGCCGGCCGAACACCAGCGGCGCCAGCGCCTGGCCGATGTCGAGGCCCGCATACACCACGCCGTAGACGCGTCCGGTGGCATTGGGCGGCGTCGAGCGCTTGACCAGCAGGTCGCGCGAAGGCCCCGCCACGCCCGTGACCAGGCCCATCGCCCCGAACAGCACCGGCACCAACACCGGTGGAAATTCAGCAAACGCCAGCACCAGCGCCAGCGCGGCGGCCACGCCGAAGCCGGTGCCGACGATGCGCTCGCAGCGGCTCGGATCGGACGCCAGGAAGCCGCCCACCACCATGCCCGCCGCGCTCGCCACCATGTACACCGTGAGGCAGACCGCCACCAGCGCCACCGGCACCGCATGCAGGTGGCCGGCCGCCACCGGCGCGAAGGTCTGCACCACGCTGATCACCACGGCATAGAAGAAGAAGAAGCCGAAGCACATCCACACGGCCGGAATGCGCAGGAAGTCGAACGCACCGCCGATGGGCGCCGGCTCGTCCTGCCCCGTGGCCTTGTGCACCGCGGCCACGTCGACCGCGAGCACGCTGCGGTAGAACCAGAGCACGAGCAGCACCAGCACCGCGAGCACGCCGGCCGACGCCAGCGCCACGCGCCACGAGAAGGCGATCGCGATCGGCACCACGAAGGCCGGCGCCAACGCCCAGCCCAGGCTGCCGGTGATGCCATGCACGCTGTAGGCATGGCCGAGCCGCGTCGGCGCCACCTTGCGGTTGAACAGCGTGTAGTCCACCGGATGGAACACCCCGTTGCCGATGCCGCCGACGACCGCGGCCAGCAGCAGCATCCAGTAGCTCTGCGCCAGCGCATAGCCGAAGGCCGCCAGCGCCAGCGCGCCGAGCCCCACGAACAGCACCGGCCGCGGCCCGAGCTTGTCGACCACGAAGCCCGAGGCGGCCTGCACCACGCACGAGACCACGAAGAACACCGTCAGCACCGCGCCGAGCTCGGTGTAGCTCACGTCGAACGCGTCCTTCAGCCAGGGGAACAGCGGCGCGAGGATCAGCTGACTGAAATGGCTGATCGCGTGGGCCAGGCCGACGAGACCGATCAGTTGCGCATCGCCGCGCAGGTTGGCCGCCGCGGGCGCGGCATTCGTGGAGTTCGGGGAGGACATGGATTGCTTACAAAAAACCAGGGCAGCGTCGATGCTATGCGGGCACGTCGCGGCAGAATGGCGATACAGCGCCAACATTTGTCGAAACCATGCCACGCGCACTTTCCACACCGCCTTCGCCGCCCTCGCCCGTCACCAGCGTGGCCTCGCTCACGCCGCACCTCTATGCGCCCGACGCGGTGCGCCCGCTGCGCGCCAAGGAACACTTCCTGAGCGCCGACACCTTCGTCGAGTTGCACCAGCATCCGTGGCCGCAGCTCACCTTCTCGACGCGCGGCGTGATCCGCCTCAACACGCAGGACGGCAGCTACATCGTGCCGCCGTCGCGCGCGGTCTGGGTGCCGGCCGACATGCCGCACAGCATCATGCTGATCGAGGACGCCGAGCTGCGCACCGTGTACCTGCATGCATGGCTCGGCCCGCCCTGGGAGAAATGCGAGGTGCTCGAGATCAGTCCGCTGCTGCGCGCGCTGATGCTCGCGCTCGACACCACGCCCGACGGCCTGCCGCTGGCCGACCCGCATGCGCCGCAGCGCGAACGCATGATCGCGCCGCTCCTGGTCGACGAGCTCGAGCGCGCCACGCAGATCCGCATCGACGTGCCGCTGCCCGCCGACAAGCGGCTGCGCCAACTGTGCGAAACGCTGCTGCGCAATCCGGCCGACCGCGCGACGCTGGCCGAGCGCGCCGCCGCCATCGGCGCCAGCGAGCGCACCGTGGCGCGGCTGTTCCGCGACCAGCTGGGCATGAGCTGGCAGCAGTGGCGGCAGCAGGCCGTGATGGCGCATGCGCTGCCGCTGCTGGCGCGCGGCATGGCCGTGAGCCAGGTCGCGGCGGCCAGCGGCTACGCCACCGACAGCGCGTTCTGCGCGATGTTCAAGGCCGCCACCGGGCGCTCGCCCACCTCGTTCCAGCACAAGAAGCGGTCCGCGGCGCTCGCCTGAGGGCGCCGGCGGCGCCGTCATGCCGCTCTGGCAAGATCGGCGGGTTTCAAGACGAAACCACGCACCACCGACCTGCCCATGGCGCCCTCTTCCCGACCGCATCGCCCCCTCACCTGGACCGCCGACATCGGCGCACGCATGCGCCGCCTCTTCTGGCTCAAGGCGATCGGCACGACGGCTTTCACCTGGCTCTTCTTCATCGGCTACTTCCATCTGCTGCGCAATCCGGCGTTCCCGGTCACGGTGATGCCGCTCACCGCGCTCGACCACCTGATCCCGTTCCAGCCCTACGCGCTCGGCGCGTACCTGTCGCTCTGGTTCTACGTGGGCTTCGCGCCGGGGCTGCAGCCGAACTTCCGCGAGCTGCTGGTGTACGGGCTCTGGATCGGCGCGCTGTGCCTCACGGGCCTGGGGCTGTTCTACCTGTGGCCGACGCAGATCCCGCCGCTCACCATCGACGTGTCGGGCTACCCGGGCTTCGCGATGCTGCAAGGGGTGGACGCCGCGGGCAACGCCTGCCCCTCGATGCACGTCGCGGTGGCGATCTTCACGGCCATCCGCCTCGACCACGTGCTGCGCGAGACGCGTACGCCGGTGGGCTTTCGCGTGGCCAACTGGCTCTGGTTCGCAGCCATCGCGTATTCGACGCTGGCGGTCAAGCAGCACGTGGTGCTCGACGCGCTGGCCGGCGCGCTGCTCGGCATCGCCTTCGCCTACCCTTCGATGCGCTGGCGGCCGGGGCGCGCGGCCCCAAGCGCCGTGCCGGTCGGAGCGGATATCATTGGCACCCACTGACCACATGCCGCGCGAGGAAGGGGTCGATCCCGTGGCGCACCTCGCGCTGGCACGATCGACGAGCGGCCGGCACACGACAACAGGCATCGCACGATGAGTTCGCTGAAGGAATTGCAGGACCTGATCCACGAGAAGTACGGTATCGAACCGTCGAAGCTCGACCCCGACGCATCCATGCGCGAAACAGGCGGGCTCGACTCGCTGGCCCTGGCCGAATTCCTGTTCGCCATCGAAGACCATTTCGGCATCACCATGCCCGACGACGACGCGAACATCGACACGCTGGGCGAACTCGCGCTGCTGGTCGACAAGGTCAGGGCCGCCAAGGTCGCGTGAGCCACGAGGTCAGCGTCACCGGGCTCGGCGTCATGGCGCCGCACGGCTGCGCGCCCGACGCACTCTTCCAGGCCCTGCTCGACGGCCGTTCGGCCGTCCAGCCCGTCTTTCCCGAACTGCCCAAGCCCGCCGCCGCGGCGACCGTGGCTTTCGACGAGACGCGCTGGTTCACCAAGCTGCAGCTCGCGGGCGTCGACCGCGTGAGCCAGCTCGCGGTGGCCGCCGCCGACCTCGCCCTGAGCGACGCCGGCTTCGACCACGCCGACACCGATCCCGAGCGCGTCGGCGTCTATGCCGGCTGCGGCATGGGCGGTGCGGCCGCGCTCGAGGCCGCCTACCGCGGCGGCACGCGCGTGCCACCGCTCACCATCCCCGCCTTCATGCCCAATGCGCCCGCGGCGCACGTCGCCATGCGCAACGGCGTGCAGGGCCCGGTGCTGACCTATTCGGTCGCCTGCGCATCGTCGTCGGTCGCCATCGCGGAGGCCGCCAAGGCGGTGCAGCGCGGCGAAGTCGACATCGCGATCGCGGGCGGCAGCGAGGCGCTGATCGTGCCCGGCGTGGTGCTGGCCTGGCAGGCGATGCAGACGCTGGCCACCTTCGCCCCGGGCGAAGCCGCCGGCGCGGTGCGGCCCTTCGCAAGCGACCGCAGCGGATTCGCGCTCGGCGAGGGCGCGGCCTTCCTGGTGCTCGAATCCGCCGAACGTGCCCGCCGCCGCGGCGCCCGCAGCTATGCCACGCTGGCCGGCTGGGGCCTGAGCAGCGATGCCACCCATCTCACCAAGCCCGACACGCAGGGCCAGGCGCGCGCGCTGCGCCAGGCCCTGCGCCAGGCCGGCCTCGCGCCGCGCGACGTGGGCTACTGCAACGCCCACGGCACCGCCACGCGCATCGGCGACGTGGTCGAGCGCAACGCGCTGGCCGAGGTCTGGGGCAGCGAGCTCGACCGCCTGCGCGTGAGTTCCACCAAGGCGCTGCACGGCCACATGCTCGGCGCCGCCGGCGCCATCGAGGCCGTGGTCACGGTGCTCGCGCTGCACCGCCGGCAGTTGCCGCCGAATGCGAACTGCAGCGCCGTCGATCCGGCCTGCAGCCTGAACCTCGTGGCGCCGAACGATGCGGACGCGCCAGGCCTCGAGGCAGCGATCAGCAACTCCTTCGCCTTCGGCGGCACGAATTCGGTGCTGCTCTTTCGCCGCGCATGAGCCGTGCTTCCGTCGGGGGTATGCTGACGATGGCTTCTTCATCCACCCCTACCGACGGGAGTTCGTCACCATGCGCCATCGCTCCTTGCTGATCTGCATCGTGCTGGCGGCCGCCGGCGCCTCGGCCTCGGCCCAATCCGACCTGCTCGACAAGCTCAAGAACCAGATGGGCTCCGGCTCCGGCGGGGGCGCCGCCGCACTCGGCGAGAACCTGGGCTTCCAGATGCCCGCCATCGGCCAGAGCACCATGGGCAACGCAGCCGGCGTGCTGCAGTACTGCGTCAAGAACAACTACCTCGGCAACGACGCCGCCTCGGTCAAGGACAAGCTCCTGGCCAAGATCACCGGCCAGAAGCAGCAGGAGACCGGCTTCGCGAACGGCGCCAAGGGGCTGCTGAGCGGCGGCGACGGCAACACGCTGAACGTCAAGGGGCTCTCGTCCAAGTTGAAGGAAAAGGCCTGCGACTACGTGCTCGAGAACGCGAGCTCCCTGATCTGACACCCGCAGCCAGCCTCGACGCCGCGCGAGTTTCCGCGGCCCATCACCATTCATGAATCCGGCAGCCACTCCCTCCTCGTCTTCCCTGCGCCAGCGCCTTGCACGCTGGGTTCCCTGCCTTGCCTGGCCGCGCCCTTCCGCGGCGCTGCTGCGCAACGAGGCCATGGCCGGCATCACGGTGGCGTTGATGGTGCTTCCGCAAGGCGTGGCCTATGCGGCGCTCGCGGGCATGCCGCTGGTCACCGGCGTGTACGCCGCGCTGTTCCCCGCGCTCATCGCGGTGATCTTCAGTTCGTCGCAACGGCTGTCGGTGGGGCCCACGGCGCTCACGAGCCTGTTGGTCGGCGCTTCGCTCGCGCCGCTCGCGGTGCCCGCCAGTGCGGAATGGGTCGCGATGGCGGTGTGGCTCACGCTGATGTCGGGCGCGATCCAGATCGTGCTGGGCATCGGGCGCTTCGGCTGGCTGCTGCGGCTGGTCAACTCGCCGGTGCTGATCGGCTTCACGCAGGGGGCGGCGGTGCTGATCGCCGTCTCGCAGTTCCCGGCCCTGTTCGGCTACACCGGGCGCGCGCTGCCCCAGGTGCTGCAGGGCGGGCCGCCGCCCGACCTGGTGGCGATCGCCTTCGGCCTCGGCGGCATCGCGGTGCTGTGGCTCGGCAAGCGGCTGGTGCCGCGTTTCCCGACCACGATGGCGCTGGTCGCGGGTGCGGCGGCCATCAGCTGGACCATCGACTACGCGCTGCGCGGCGGCGCCGTGGTCGGCAGCCTGCCTTCGGGCCTGCCCTCCTTCTACTGGCCGGGCCTGCTGCCCTTGAGCACCTTCAGTGCGCTGGTGCTGCCGGCGCTGATGATCACGCTCGTGAGCTTTCTCGAGACCGCCTCGAGCGCCAAGGTCGACAACGCGCGCGCGGGCACGCTGTGGAACGAGAACCAGGACCTGATCGGCCAAGGCCTCGCCAAGCTCGCCTCGGGCTTCACGGGCGCGTTCCCGACCAGCTCGTCGTTCTCGCGCTCGGCGATCACGCTCTATGCCGGCGCGCAGACCGGCTGGGCCACGCTGTTCAGCGTGGTGGTGGTGGCCGGCGCGCTGCTCTGGCTGATGCCGCTGCTCTACCACGTGCCGCAGGCGGTGCTGGCGGCGGTGGTGGTCACGGCCATCCTCGGGCTGGTCAAGCCCGCGAGCTTCGTGGCGCTGTGGCGCGTCTCGCGCATCGAGGCCGGCATCTCCTTCGGCACCTTCGTGCTCACCATCGCCACCGCGCCGAGCATCTACTGGGGCGTGCTGGGCGGGCTGCTCGCGAGCCTGGCGCACTACATGTACCGCCACCTGCATCCGCGCATCATCGAGGTGGGGCTGCATCCCGACGGCAGCCTGCGCGACCGCCAGCTCTGGAAGCTGCCGCCGCTGGCGCCGCAGCTCTACGCGCTGCGCATGGACGCCGAGCTCGACTTCGCGAGCGCTTCCACCCTCGAGCGCACCCTGACCGTCGCGCTGGCCGAGCGGCCAGAGCTGACCGACGTGTGCCTGTTCGCCCAGCCGATCAACCGCATCGACATCACGGGCGCCGAAGTGTTCGGCTCGATCCGCCGCATGCTCGAAGCGAAAGGTGTGCGCCTGCACCTGAGCGGCCTGAAGCTGCCCGCGATGCAGGTGCTCGAGCGCGCCGGCCTGCTCGCGCCGGGGCCGATGCTGTTCAGCTACCGCACCGACAGCGAGGCGCTCGCGGCGCTCACCGGCCCGGCCGCGCCGGGCGGCGAAGCTACGCGCCCGTAAAGCGCGGCGCGCGCTTCTCGGCCCAGGCGCGCTGGCCTTCGCGCAGGTCGGACGAGGCCGCGGCACGCGCCATGTCGCGCTGGAGGTCATCGGCATCGAGCCGGCCGTGCGCGATGCGGTTCAAGTGCTTCTTCATGCCGACGAGCGGCATCGGCGCCATCGCCGAGAGCGTGTCGATCAGGCGCTGCCCAGCCGCCGCGAGTTCGGCCGCCGGCACCAGGTGGGTCAGGAACCCGATGGCCTTCATCTCGTCGGCGCCGATGCGCTCGGCCGTGAGGAACAGCCGCTTGGCGTTGTCGAGGCCGAGCCGCGTCACGTAGCGTTCCAGGCCGCGGCCATAGAAGTGCAGCCCGAGCCGCGCGGCCGGCATGAACATGTCGATGCCCGCCACGCCGAGCCGGAAGTCGCAGGCCAGCGCGAAGTCGGTGGCGCCGCCGTAGACGCTGCCCTGCAGCAGCGCGAGCGTCACGGGCCGCGCGTCTTCGAGTGCGTTCACCACTTCGTCGAAGGCGACGTCGCGCGAGGCACCGATGCGCCCGATGTCGTAGCCGCTGCAGAAGTACTTTCCTTCGGCCTGCAGCGCGAGCACCAGCACCTCGGGCCGGGCGTTCACCGCCGCGATGTGCGCGGCGATGGCCACAAGGTCATCGGGCTCGAGGCGGTTGGCCTGTTCGGGGCGCCGCAGTGTGATGCGCGCCACGGCGCCGTCGATCGTGAGTTCGGGAATGCCCATCGCTTCATCGTCCTTTGAAAACCGGTGTTCGCTTTTCCATGAAGGCGCGGCGACCTTCGCGGTAGTCCTCGCTGTCGAAGCAGCGGTCCACCAGCGCTTCGATCGCATCAGCCTCGGGCGTGGCCGAGTAGCCCTCGAAGGCGCGCACCGCGGCCTTGGCCGCATGCACCGTGAGCGGCGCATTGCGCGCGATGCCCGCCGCATAGGCGCGGACCTGCTCGAGCAGTTGCGGCCCGTCGGCCGCGATCATGTTGACCAGGCCGATGCGCTGCGCTTCATCGGCCTCGAGGAAGCGCGCGCTGAACAGAATGTCCTTCGCGGCCGAAGGCCCCACCAGCCGCGCCAGCGCCGCGATGCCGGCGTACTCGTAGCCGAGCCCGAGCTTCGCCGCAGGAATGCCGAAGCGCGAGCCCGCGCTCGCGATGCGGACGTCGGCGGTCAGCGCCAGCGCCAGGCCGCCGCCGATGCAGAAGCCTTCGATCATCGCGATGAGCGGCTTGCTGAGCCGTGCGAGCCCGCCCTGCCCGCGCGCGGCAACCTTGCCGTAGGCCGCCTTCTGCTCGGCATTGGCGCGGAACTGCTCGAACTCGGAGATGTCGGCGCCGGCCGCGAACGACCGGCCGCCGGCGCCGCGCATGACCACCACGCGCACCTGCGCTTCGGACTCGAAGGCTTCGGCCGCGTCGGCGAG
>CAMLCW010000232.1 GCA_946478645.1 uncultured Variovorax sp. | reverse complement strand
TGCGCTGGCCGGCACCTGGGACGGGCTGGCCTCGCTGCTGGCGCTCAATGCGCCAAAGGGCCGCCGAGGCTGGTACGCGATGCTGGGCCAGCTCGGCGCGCCGCTCGGTTTCTTCGTGGCCAGCGCACTGTTCGCGTTCCTGTACGGCAACCTGTCGCACAAGGACTTTCTCGACTGGGGCTGGCGCTACACCTTCTACGTGGCCTTCGCGATCAACGTGGTGGCGCTGTTCGCGCGGCTGCGCCTGGTGGCGGCCGACGAGTATTCGCGCCAGCTCGAAGAGCGCGAGCTCGAGCCCACGAGCGTGGTCGAATTGCTGCGCTCCTCGCAGGGCACCAACCTGCTGATCGGCGCTTTTGCGGCACTCGCGAGCTATGCGCTGTTCCACCTGATCACGGTGTTCCCGCTGTCGTGGATCACGCTGTATTCCGACCAGTCGGTCACCGAGTTCCTCGTGGTGCAGATGGTCGGCGCGGTGCTCGGGGCCGCGGGCATCGTGGCCTCGGGCCTGATCGCCGACCGCGTGGGCCGGCGCTTCACGCTCGGCGGCCTGGCCGCGCTGATTGCGGTGTTCAGCGGCTTTGCGCCCACGCTGCTCGACGGCGGCCGGATCGGGCAGGACATCTTCATCCTGCTGGGCTTCGTGCTGCTGGGCCTGTCTTATGGCCAGGCCGCCGGTGCCGTCAACTCCAACTTCGCGCCCCGATACCGCTACACCGGTGCCGCGCTGACCGCCGACCTCGCCTGGCTCATCGGTGCCGCCTTCGCGCCGCTGGTGGCGCTGGGGCTGTCGGCCAATTTCGGGCTCGCCTACGTCAGCGTCTACCTGCTGTCGGGCGCGGCCGGCACGCTCATCGCGCTGGGGCTCAACCGGGCGCTGGTGCGCGACTGACGGCGGGGCCGCCCGGGCCCTCATAAGATGCGGCCATGTTCGCCGCCGCCATCTTCGACATGGATGGGCTGCTGATCGATTCGGAGCGCCCCATCATGGCTGCCTGGATCGAGGCCGCCCGCACCCTCGACATCGAGCTTTCGCAGAGCCACTATCTCCAGTGCGTGGGCCTGGCCACGGCCGAGTCGCAGGTGATCCTGCGGACGCTGCTCGGTGGCGAAGAGGCCTACCTGCACGCCATCGACCACGTCCGCAAGTGCCTGCAGCTGGAGCGCGCTGACGGCGTTCCGCTCTTTCCCATCAAGCCCGGCGCGGCCGAATTCCTGGGCGCGCTGCGCGCGCGCGGCACGCGCTGCGCCGTTGCATCGTCGTCCACCGGCGCGCAGATCCAGGCCTGTCTCGGCAGCCTCGGCGTGCTCGATCACTTCGACGCGTTCGCGGGCGGCGACGAAGTGGCGCGCGCCAAGCCCGACCCCGCGCTCTACCTGCTCGCGGCCTCGCGCCTGGGCGTCGATCCGTCGCAGTGCGTGGCCTTCGAGGACAGCGAGAACGGCGCCAGGGCCGCACTGGCCGCGGGCCTGCGCGTGGTGATCGTGCCCGACCTCAAGCATCCGCCCGCGGCGATCCTCGCGCAGGCCTTGCACGTGCTCGATTCACTGCATGGCGCGATGGACCACCTGCCGCGCTGGTTTCCGCATTCCATGGCGCCGATGCCGAAATAGGCGGCGAGGGATACTCCGCGCCATGCAGATTCACGAAAAGCCCCCCTTCGACACCCCGTTCGAGTGGATCGGCGGCGAGCCCGCGGTGCAGGCGCTGGTCGACCGCTTCTACGACCTGATGGAGCTCGAGCCGGCGTACGCCGAGCTGCGCGCGGTGCACGGCGCCCAGCTCGACAACGCGCGCCAGCGCCTGTTCTGGTTCTTGTGCGGCTGGCTCGGCGGGCCGCAGCACTACACCGACCGCTTCGGCCATCCGATGCTGCGCGCGCGCCATCTGCCGCAGAGCATTGGCGGTCACACCATCGGCATCAAGGAGCGCGACCAGTGGCTTGCCTGCATGGACCAGGCGATGGGCGAGACCGGCGTGCCCGAGGGCCTGCGCGCGCGGCTGCGCGACTCCTTCTTCCAGACCGCCGACTGGATGCGCAACCGCGGCGGCTGACGACGTCAACGAGACAATCCCTTCCGAAGAAAGACTTTGCTCCCATGAATTCCATCGTCATCATCGGCGGCGGCCACGCCGCGGCCCAGCTCTGCGCCGGACTCGCCGAAGCCGGGCAGGGCGCCCGCGTGCACCTGGTCTGCGAAGAGGCCTGCGAGCCCTACCATCGCCCGCCGCTGTCCAAGGCTTTTCTCAAGAACCACGAGGAAACCACTCAGCCGCACAAGGCGCTCGACTGGTACCGCGAGGCCGGCATCACGCTGCACCTGGGCGACGCTGCCGTGGCCATCGACCGCGAGGCGCGCACCGTCGTGCTGCGCTCGGGCGCGGTGCTGCCGTGGGAACACCTGGTGCTCGCGACCGGCACGCGCGCGCGCCGGATGCCCGACCTGCCGCCGGGCCTGGAGAACGTGGCCAGCCTGCGCGCGGCCGACGAGGCCCATCGCCTGCGCGCGCGGCTGGCCGATGCCGAACAGGTCACCATCGTCGGCGGCGGCTTCATCGGGCTCGAGGTGGCCGCCACGGCACGTGCACTCGGCAAGCAGGTGCGGGTGATCGAGAGCGCGCCGCGGCTGCTCGGCCGCGCGGTGTCGCCCGAGCTGTCGGCCCATGTGCTCGCGACGCACCGTGCGGCCGGCATCGAGGTTTTGCTGGGTGCCCGCACCGGAGCGTTCGAGGTCGAAGGCGACCGGCTGCTGTCGGTGCAGGTCGACGGTGAGAAGCAGCCCGTGGACCTGCTGCTGCTCGGCATCGGCGCGGTGCCCGAGACCGCGCTGGCGCAGGCGGCCGGCATCGAGTGCGCCGACGGCATCGTGGTTGACGGCCACATGCAGACCAGCGCGCCCGGCGTGCTCGCGGTGGGCGACTGCACGCGCTTTCCCGATCGCCGCGCGGGGCGCGCGCTGCGGCTCGAATCGGTGCAGAACGCCAACGACCAGGCACGCACGGCCGTGGCCACGCTCACCGGCGCGCCGCGCGCGCACGATGCGGTCGCGTGGTTCTGGTCCGACCAGGGTGCGCTGCGCCTGCAGATGGCCGGCCTGATGCCCGCCGAAGGCACGCCGGGGCTCGCGAGCGTGCGCCGCGCGGGGCCCAAGCCCGAGGCGTTCTCGCTGTTCCACTACGTCGATGGCCAGCTGGTGTGCGTGGAATCGGTCAACGCCCCGGTCGACCACATGATGAGCCGCAAGCTGCTCGAGGCGGGCCGCAGCCCCGCGCCCGAAGCGGTGGCGGATGCGGCCGTGCCGCTCAAGAACCACTTGGCCTGAGGCTGGAGGCCTCAGCGGCGCGCGGGCGCCAGCAGCACGACCAGTGCGCCCGCGCCGCCTTCGGCCGGCTTGGCCTGCACGAAGGCCAGCACCTCGTTCTTCTGGATCAGCCAGCGCTGCGTCTTGGTCTTGAGCACCGGCTGCCGGCCCGGCGAGCCCAGCCCCTTGCCGTGCACCACGCGCACGCAGCGCAAGCCCTGCTTGTACGCGGTGCGGATGAAACCGCCGAGCGCCTCGCGCGCTTCGTCGCTGCGCAGGCCGTGCAGGTCGACTTGCGCCTGGATGGTCCAGTCGCCCTTGCGCAGCCGTGCCGTCACGTCGGTGCCGATGCCCGGCCGGCGAAAGCTCATCGCGTCGTCGACGTCGAGCAGGGTCGTCACGTCGAACTCGTCGGACAGCGACTCGCGCAGCACGCGCTGCTCGTCGAGCTGGTGCTGCACCGGGATCGGCGCGGGCGGCACGGGCGCGAGCGCCACCGCGGCCTTGCGCTTGAGCGGCTCGGTGGCGCCGATGGCACGCGTGAACAGGTCCTTCTCGGCCGCGCGCCTGCGCTCGGCCGCGGCCCGGGCGGCGGCCTCGGCGGCCTCGCGCTCGCGGGCTTCCGCCAGCGCGCGCTGCACCTGCTTGAGGTCGGCCAAGTCCTTGATCGGCGCCTTGCCGGGCGGCTTGCGCGGCGTCATCAGAGTACCCCCGCCTCGGCCATCGAGCAGCTCTGGCCGGCGCCGACGATCACATGGTCGAGCACGCGCACGTCGACCAGCGCGAGCGCGGCGCGCAGCGTCTGCGTGAGCGCCTCGTCGGCCCGCGAAGGTTCGATGCTGCCGCTCGGGTGGTTGTGCGACAGCACCACGGCGGCCGCCTGGTGGTGCAGCGCACGCACCACCACCTCGCGCGGATAGACGCTGGTCTGGGTGAGCGTGCCGCGGAACAGCTCCTCGAGCACGATCAGCCGGTGCTGCGCATCGAGGAACAGCACCGCGAAGACCTCGTAGGGCCGTGCGCCGATGTGCATCTGCAGGTACTGTTTCACGCTGTCGGGCGAATCGAACACCGTGCGCTCCTTGAGGCGCTCGGCCATGGCGCGGCGCGCGAGCTCGAGCACCGCGATGAGCTCGGCGCGCTTGGCATCGCCGCCCATGCCCTTCACGGCCTTGAGGTCTTCGGCGCCCGTCTGCAGCAGCCCCGAGAGCCCACCGAAGCGCTCGAGCAGTTCCTGGGCGAGCTGGAGCACGTTCTTTCCCGCGACGCCGGTGCGCAGCAGCAGCGCCAGGAGCTCGGCATCGGCCAGCGCCGCGGCGCCGCGCGCGATGAGCTTCTCGCGCGGGCGGGCGTGGGCGGGGAGATCCTTGAATGCCATCGGGAAGATCGGGGGTGAAACCTTGGGAAACCTTGAAAGGGCGGGTGGAAGCCCCGGCTCCTTAAAATGCGGTCCAGTTTATCGGGACACCCACCTTGTCTTTGCCCACCTTCGCTGCACCCATGTCCCACGTCGTGACTTCCGCCTCTTTCCTGACCCTGCATTACCGCCTCTCGGGTCCGGCAGGCGACATCATCAACACCTTCGCCGACAAGCCCGCCACGCTGTCGCTCGGAACCGGCGAACTCTCGCCGGCCGTCGAACAGCGGCTGATCGGCCTCGAGGAAGGCGCGCACACCACCTTCGAGCTGCCGGCCGGCGAGGCCTTCGGCGAGCGCAACCCGGACATGCAACAGTGGGTGGCCCGCAAGCTGCTCGCGCAGATGGGCGACCCCGACGAGCAGTACGCGGTCGGCGACGTGGTGCAGTTCCCCACGCCCGACGGCGTCGGCAGCTACGCGGGCGCGGTGGTCGAGTCGAACGACACCGCGGTGCGTTTCGACTTCAACCATCCACTGGCCGGCCAGCCCGTGACGTTTGAAGTGAAGCTGATCGGCGTGCTATGACCTCGACGCCAGCCATCTCGGAAGTTCTCCTCGCCGAGCCGCGCGGCTTCTGCGCCGGCGTGGATCGCGCGATCGAGATCGTCGAGCGCGCGATCGCCAAGTTCGGCGCGCCGATCTACGTGCGCCATGAGATCGTGCACAACACCTACGTCGTCAACGAGCTCAAGGCCAAGGGCGCGATCTTCATCGAGGACCTGGCCGAGGTGCCGCCCGGCGCCACGCTGGTGTTCAGCGCCCACGGCGTGAGCAAGGCGGTGCAGCAGGAGGCGCGCGAGCGCGGCTTCGAGATCTTCGATGCCACTTGCCCGCTGGTGACCAAGGTGCACGTCGAGGTGGCCAAGCTCGCGAAAGAGGGCTACGAGTTCATCATGATCGGCCACAAGGGGCATCCCGAAGTCGAGGGCACGATGGGCCAGCTCTCGAGCGGCATCCACCTGGTGGAAGACGTGGCCGACGTGGCGCGCGTCTCGCCCGGGCAGGCGGAGAAGCTCGCGGTGGTGACGCAGACCACGCTCAGCGTCGACGACGCGGCCGAGATCGCAGCCGCCGTGCGCGCGCGCTTTCCGAACGTGCGCGAGCCGAAGCAGCAGGACATCTGCTACGCCACGCAGAACCGCCAGGACGCGGTCAAGATCATGAGCCCGCAGGTCGACCTGGTGATCGTGGTCGGCAGCCCCACCAGCTCGAACAGCAACCGCCTGCGCGAACTCGCCGAGCGGCTCGGCACCGAGAGCTACATGGTCGACTCGGCCCAGGAGCTCAAGCCCGAATGGTTCGAGGGCAAGACGCGCATCGGCATCACGGCCGGCGCCTCGGCACCCGAGGTGCTGGTGCGCGACGTGATCGATCGCGTGCGCGCGTTCGGCGCGGTCTCGGTGCGCAAGATGGACGGCATCGAGGAAACCATCAAATTTCCGCTCCCCAAGGGGCTCAAGCTCGACGACATCCCGCCGCCGGGGCACATCTCCTGAACATGCAAGCAACAACGACGACGAACTGGCGCCTCGATACCGAAGCCGCCGTCAGCCGGCTGCGCGCCGGCCCGGCCGGCTTCCTGCGCGAAACCCCGCTGTGGAAGCTGCCGGCCCCGGCCCTCGGCGTCGACGCCCCCGGCGCCGAGGTCTGGCTCAAGCTCGAGCAGCTGCAGGTGAGCGGCAGCTTCAAGGCGCGCGGCATGATGAACCGGCTGCTGGCCAACGACATTCCCGACAGCGGCGTGGTGGTCGCCTCCGGCGGCAACGCGGGCATTGCCACCGCAGCGGCCGCCAAGGCGCTCGGCGTGCGCTGCCAAGTGTTCCTGCCCGGCGTGTCGCCCGAGGCCAAGCGCGCGCGGCTGCGGGCACTGGGTGCCGAGGTGGTCGTGGTCGGCGAACTCTATCCCGACGCGCTGGCCGCCTGCCTGGCGCGGCAGAAGGAAACGGGCGCGCTGCTCACCCATGCCTACGACCAGCCCGAAGTGGTGGCCGGCGCCGGCACGCTCGGCCACGAGATCGAAACGCAGGGCGGGTTGCCCGATGCGGTGCTCGTGAGCGTGGGCGGCGGCGGACTCATCGGTGGCCTGGCCGGCTGGTTCGAGCAACGCGCCCGCGTGGTCGCGCTGGAGCCCGAGCGCGCGCCAACGCTGTTTCGCGCCCGCGAGGCCGGCGAGCCGGTCGATGTCGACGTGGGCGGCATCGCGGCCGACTCGCTCGGCGCACGCCGCATCGGCGCTATCTCGTGGGAGATCACGCAGCGGCACGTGCCGCAAGCGCTGCTGCTGTCCGACGACGCCATCCGCGCCGCCCAGCAGTGGCTGTGGAAGGAAATGAAGCTCGCCGTCGAGCCGGCCGCCGCACTGCCGCTCGCGGCATTGCAGACCGGCGCGTACCGGCCGCAAGCGGGCGAGAAGGTCTGCCTGATCGTCTGTGGCGCGAACGTCGATCCCGCGACGCTCGCCACCTAAAATCGCCCGATGCTCGACATCACCCTGCTCCGCAAAGACCTGGCCTCCGCCGTCGCCGGCCTCGAAAAACGCAAGAAGAACCAGCCCTACCTCGACGTGGCGGCTTTCACCGCGCTCGAGGCCGAGCGCAAGACCCTGCAGACCCGCACCGAGGAAATCCAGGCCCGGCGCAACGCGCTGAACAAGCAGATCGGCCCGCTGAAGGCCAAGGGCGAGTCGGTCGATGCGCTGATGGCCGAGGTCAACGCGCTCAAGGGCGAGCAGGAGTCGCAATTGAAGCGGCTCGAGGAGATCCAGCCCGAACTGCAGGCGCTGCTGCTGGCCGTGCCGAACCTGCCGCATGCCAGCGTGCCGGTGGGCGAGGACGAAAGCGGCAACGTCGAGCAGCGCCGCTGGAGCCCGCAGGGCGGCGCCGGCGCATCGGCCACGCCGCTGCCCTTCGCGCCCAAGGACCATGTCGATCTGGGCGCGCCGCTCGGGCTCGACTTCGAGACCGGCGCCAAGCTCGCCGGTTCGCGCTTCACCGTCATGAAGGGCCCGATCGCCCGGCTGCACCGCGCGCTCGCGCAGTTCATGCTCGACACGCAGACCGAAAAGCACGGCTACACCGAGTGCTACGTGCCCTACATCGTCAACGCCGCCACGCTCAGCGGCACCGGCCAGCTGCCCAAGTTCGAAGGCGACCTGTTCGCCGCCAAGAAGGGCGGCCAGGAGGGCGAGCCCGCGCCCGACCATTCGGCGCTCTACCTCATTCCCACCAGCGAAGTGCCGCTCACCAACTTCGTGCGCGATGAGGTGGTGGCCGAGTCGCAGCTGCCGATCCGGCTCACCGCCCATACGCCGTGCTTCCGCTCCGAGGCCGGCAGCGCCGGGCGCGACACCCGCGGCATGATCCGCCAGCACCAGTTCGACAAGGTCGAGATGGTGCAGATCGTCCATCCCGAGAAGAGCTACGAGGCGCTCGAGCAGATGACGGGCCATGCCGAAGCCGTGCTGCAGGCGCTCGAGCTGCCGTACCGCGTGATGCTGCTGTGCACCGGCGACATGGGCTTCGGCGCCACCAAGACCTACGACCTCGAGGTCTGGCTGCCCGCGCAGGACACCTACCGCGAGATCAGCTCGATCTCGAACTGCGAGGCCTTCCAGGCGCGGCGCCTGCAGGCGCGCTTCAAGAACGCGCAGG
>CAMLCW010000231.1 GCA_946478645.1 uncultured Variovorax sp. | reverse complement strand
GGGCGCTCGTCCCACTTCGGATGGTGCACGCCGATGCACGCGGCCATCGCCACCTCCGGGTGCGCGACGGCGATGTTCTCGATGTCGATTGAGCTGATCCACTCACCGCCGGACTTGACCACGTCCTTGCTGCGGTCTGTGATCTGCAGGAAGCCATCGGCGTCGATGGTCGCGACGTCGCCGGTCGGAAACCAGCCGTCCACCAGCGGATCGCCGCCTTCGCCTTTGTAGTATTCCTTCACAACCCAGGGGCCCTGGACCAGCAGATCGCCGCAGGTCTTGCCGTCCCACGGAAGCGCCCGGCCCTGGCCGTCGACGATCTTCATGTCGACGCCGAAGATCGCGCGGCCCTGCTTGGCGAGGATCGACAGCTGCGCCTCGTTCGGCAGCGAAAGCTGCTTGTTCTTGAGCGTGCACAGCGTGCCGAGCGGGCTCATCTCGGTCATGCCCCAGCCGTGCAGCACCTGCACGCCGTGCTGGTCCCTGAACGCGCGCAGCATGGCAGGCGGGCAGGCGGCGCCGCCGATCACGGTGCGCTCGAGCCTGGAGAAGCTCAGCCCGTGGGCCTGCAGATGCGCCAGCAGCATCTGCCACACGGTCGGCACGCCGGCCGCGAAGGTCACGCCTTCGCCCTCGATCAGCTCGTACACCGACCTGCCGTCGAGCGCGGGGCCGGGAAACACCAGCTTGCAGCCGGTCAGCGCCGCCGCGTACGGAATGCCCCACGCGTTGACGTGGAACATCGGCACCACCGGCAGCACCGTGTCGCGCGCAGACAAGCGCATCACGTCGGTGAGCGCCGCCGCGTAGGCGTGCAGCAGCGTCGACCGGTGGCTGTAGAGCGCGGCCTTCGGGTTGCCGGTGGTGCCGCTCGTGTAGCACATGCTCGAGGCTGCGTTCTCGTCGAAGCGCGGCCAGTCGTAGCGATCGCCGTGCTGCGAGATCCAGGCTTCATAGCTGAGCAAGCCGGGAATGCCGCTGTCGGTCGGCAGCGCGTCGGCATCGCACAGCGCGATCCACCGGCCTACCGCCGGGCAGCGCGCGTGCACCGCCTGCACCAGCGGCAGAAAGCTCAGATCGAAGCACAGGACTTCGTCCTGCGCATGGTTGACGATCCATGCCACCTGGTCGGGGTGCAGGCGCGGGTTGATGGTGTGCAGCACCCGGCCCGCGCCGCTGACGCCGTAGTACAGCTCCAGATGGCGATAGCCGTTCCAGGCGATGGTGGCGACGCGGGCGGACATCGCCAGGCCTTGCGCCTCCAGCGCGTTGGCCACCTGGCGCGCGCGCCTTGCGATGCCGGCCCAGGTGGTGCGGTGGAGGTCGCCTTCGACGCGCCGCGAGACGATCTCGCCATCGCCGTTGTGGCGCTCGACGAACGTGATCAGGTTGGAGATCAGCAGCGGCTGATCCTGCATGAGGCCTTGGAGCATGAAAGGAGATTCTTCCGGGGTTGATGAAGTGGGGAATGGCACCTGATGCTCAGCCTTCGAGCGCGATCTTTCGCTCGACGATGAGCTTCTTCCACGTTGCGCCTTCGGCGGCAATGGTGCGATGCACGTCGGTGCCGGCCGGCGCGGCGGTCTGGCCCAGTGCCTCGAGCCGTGCCGCCATGCCAGGTGCCGCGAGCACCTCGGCCAGCGCCTTGCGGATCGCCGCGACGACGGGCAGTGGCAGACCCGCGGGGCCCATCAGCGCGAACCAGCCGGACGCGTCGAAACCCGGCACGCCCGCGGCGGCGATGGTCGGCGCCTGCGGCAGCGAGGGCATGCGCGCGAGCGCGCTCACGCCCAGCGCCTTGAGCCGGCCGCTCGCGATGAAAGGGCCCGTGACCGAAGCGGTGAGGAAGGCGAACTGCACATCGCCCGCGAGCAGCGCGGTGACCGCCGGTGCGCCGCCGCGGTACGGCACGTGCACCGCGAACGTGCCGGTGCGGGACTTGAAGAGTTCGGCCGCCAGATGGCCGACGCTGCCCGAGCCGCCCGAGGCGTAGCTCAGCCTGCCGGGTTCCTTGCGCATCAGCGCGAGCAGTTCCTGCACGGTCGCGACGCCGGCGGAGGGCGGCGCCACCAGCACCTGCGGCGCTTGCGACACCATGGCGATCGGCGTGAAGCCGGCGAGCGGGTCGTAGCCGACCTGGCGCAGCGCGGGCACGATGGTGAGCGGTGCGTTGTCGAGCAGGCCCAGCGTGTAGCCGTCGGGCGCGGCCCGCACCACCTCGGCCGCGGCGATGGTGCCGCTCGCGCCGGCCTTGTAGTCGACCACGACGGGCTGGCCAAGCAGCCTGCCGAGCGGTGCCATCACTTCTCGCGCGGTCACGTCGGCGGCACCGCCGGGCGTGTAGCCCAGCACGACGCGCAGCGGCCGGGCGGGCCACGGCGCGGCATGCGCACCGGCGCCCAGCCATGCCAGCGCCGCGGCGCCGAGCCCGGTTGCCAACGCCGTGCGGCGTCGCGGATCGAAACGGTTCGAGCCCATGACGGTGCTACTGGACGTTCTTCAGCGCAAATTCGGCCAGGTGGCCCGAGGGCAACGCCTCGAGGCCCGGATCGGCCGGCAGTTCGACGTCGAACCAGCGCTTGAGCACGCCCGCGATCAACTCGTAGCAGGCACCGATGCGCACCACCTGCAAGGTGTCGAAGTTGATCAGCGTGCCGGCGCGCCGGTAGGTGTGGTAGCGGCGCAGGCCGTAGTCGATGGTGATGTCGGCAATCTGTTTGAGTTCGTCGGGAATTTCCTCGACGGAGAATCGCGTGCCCGTTCCGCTCAGGTTGGCGGACGAGCCGAACAGCGGCACCACCTCTTCGCGGCTCAGCCGCGTCAGCTCTTTGTGGAACGGGCCGGCATTCAGCAGCATGCCGATCGTGCCCACGGCCGTGCTGGCCCTGATCGCGTCTTCGTCCAGCTTGCGCAGCAGCGGATGGTCGGGCCTGAAGCTCGCGATCACGCCGAGCGGCAGGTCGTGGTCGGTCACCAGCGCCTCGACCATTTCCTGCGCGCGCGGGTTGAGCGTGTGCAGTTCGCGCTGCGTGACCAGGTCGCCCGCCATCGCGTTGCGCTTGTGGCTGCCGCGGCGCTTGGTGTCGTAGATCTTCTTCAGCGGGTCCATCGACGCGCCGCAGCAGGCGTAGCCGGTGTCGTTCGGCACGATGGCGATGCCGCCGCGCTTGATCACGTCGATGGTGCGGCGGGCGTCGCCGGCGATGTCGAGTCTGCTCAATGTCGTCTCCTGGTTGCGTTCGGTAGTCAGTCGGAAATCTGCGGGCCGAGCGCCATGCCCATGGCCTGCGCCTGCTCGGCATCGAAGCGCCGGCATTCGTCGTCGTAGTGCTGGCCGTAGGTGCCGCCGCGCACGGCACCGGGCGCGACGGATTCGTAGAAACCGCCCCAGCTCGCCGGCAGGCGCGGTGAATCCGGCGTCGCGAGCCAAAGGCGGAACAGCAGCCGCTTCTTTTCGGGCGCCTCGAAGTCCTGGAATTCGGTGCGCGAATGCAGCACGGTGAAATTGCTGAGGAGCTGCAGGTCGCCCGGCTCCAGCCGCATCGAGTACATGAACTCGGGCCGGCGCACGATCTCGTCGAGCAGGTCCATCGCCTCGCGCTGGCGCGCGGTGAGGCGCGGCGCACCGGGCAATTTCTCGCCCTGTTCGACCCGGTTGCGCACCCACATGCAGAACACGTCGTTGCCGATCTCGCCGTACACCGGCATCAGGCCGAACGGCGCCAGTCCTTCGGCCTGTTCGCCCTGGCGACTGAACGGCAGCGGCTCGCGCAGCACGTCGGCCAGGTCGGGCCGCTCGGCCAGCAACTGGCGCCAAGCCGCGGTGGAGCTGGCGCACATGCTGTCGCCGCCGACCGGCGCCTGGTTGTAGCAGCCGAGCAGCACGATGTCGGCGCCGTCGACATGGAAGTCGAGCTCGGCATTCGACGAGTAGCCGCGACCGGTCGGGCTGCGGTAGACGGTGCCGGCGTTCTGCACGCGGTTGATGTAGCGCGTCATCTTGTCCTGCGGGCGCGCCACGCCGAGGTGCAGGCCGACGGCCCAGGTCAGCAACTCGAACTCTTCGGGCGTTACGTCCGCCCGCGGAAAGCCTTTGACGAGCGCGACGCCCAGGCCGTGCTGGGCTTCGTCGACCGCGCGGCGCAGCTTGGCGAGCACTGCGGCGCCAAACGGAAAGTCGCTGCGCCGGTAGGCCAGCAGCGGCTGGCCGGGGCGGTGCGCGGCGCGCAGCCCCTGCAGCAGGTCGGCGCGCTCGGCGTCGTCGAAACGCAGCGTCCAGCGTGCGGTGTCGCGCGCGAGGTCGGTGGCGCGCCAGGCGGCGGCGTCGCGGCCGGTGGCCGCACTCGAAGGAAAGGTGGCCATGGCCGTCATTCCAGCGGGAAGCGCTTCACCTGCGCTTCGGTGCGCCTGGCGTCGCGCTGCACCATGGCCTCGAATTCGGCCGGTGTGTTGCCCAGCGGCTCGGCGCCGAGGGTGGAAAACGACTTGCGCACCTCCTGACCCTTGACGGCTTCGCGCACCGCGCTGGCGATGCCCTGCCGAACCTCGTCCGGCGTTGCCCTGGGCGCGAAGAGGCCGTACCAGGTGGTCGCGTCGAAGCTCGGAAAGCCTGCCTCGATCGCGCTCGGCACGTCGGGCAGCATGGCCGAACGCTTGTCGCCCATGGTCATCACCACCCTGAGCGCGCCCGTCTTGACGAAGGGCATCACCGCGGTGCTGCCGGCGATCGCGAACGAGATGTTGTGGGCCACCAGATCGGTGATCATCTGGCCGCCACCCTTGTAGTTGGCGACCACCAGCGTCGGCAGCGCGCTTTCCTCGCCGAGGATTCGCGCCTGAAGACGGGCCATGTTCTCGGTCGTGCCGACCGAGCAAGGCGTTGCGGCGTGCTGGCAGTGGCGCACCAGCTGCGCCATCGACTGGACAGGCAGCGCCGCGTTGGCCGTGACGACGCCGGGCATGGCCGAGAAGGCCGACACCGGAGCCAGCTGTGCCACCGGGTCGATGCCCTTGAAGGTCGGCAGGTGCTTGATGAGCGTCAGCGAGGGCAACTGCACCAGCAAGGTCAGCCCGTTCGGCTTGGCATCGACCACCTTGCGGGTGCCGATCAGGCCGTCGGCACCCGGCAGGTTCTCGACGATCACCGGTTGGCCCCAGCGCTGCTGCAGTGCCTTCGCCAGCACGCGGGCCTGTGCATCGGTGCCGCCGCCGGGGCTGTACGGAACCACGAGCGAGACTGGATGGTCGGGTTTCCAGTCGGCCGCCATGGCGGCTGCGGGCAGGCAGGCCGCCAGGGCGACCGCGGCGAAGCTGCGGCGCCGAAGCGACGTGGTGCAAGAAGGCATGGAAATGGGCATCTGGTTGTCTCCGGAAAGTTGTTTTTCTGTGTCACCTAGCGCACCGCGGCTGCGGCATCGGGCCAGGCCCAGGGTCGGCGAATGCGGTCGGCCTGTTGCCATTCGCGGATCAGCGCGTCGTCCTTCAATGTGAGGCCGATGTCGTCCAGGCCGTGCAGCAGACCTTCGCGGCGCAGCGGGTCGACCACGAAGCGCGATGCGGTGCCATCGGGCGCGATCAGCATGCACGCCGTCAGGTCGACCGTCATCGCCGCACCGCCGGCGCAGGCGGCGGCCAGCGCCTCGACGCCGGCCGCCGACAGCCGGATCGGCAGCACGCCGTTCTGGAAGCAGTTGCTGTAGAAGATGTCGCCGAAGCTCGGTGCGATCACGCAGCGCACGCCGATGCCCTGCAGCGCCCACACCGCACCTTCGCGCGACGAGCCGCAGCCGAAGTTGTCGCCGGCCAGCAGGATCGGTGCACCGCGAAATGCCGGCTGGTTCAGGATGAAGTCGGGGTCTTCGCTGCCGTCCTCGCGGTAGCGCAGCGCTTCCATGGCGTAGGGCCCGAGCGCGTCGCGCTCCAGCGTGGTCAGCCGCTCGATGCGGATGATGACGTCGGTGTCGATGTTGGCACGCGGCAGGTACGGCGCCGCCCCGGTGACGATGGTGAAGGGTGGCATCGGCATGGTCAGGCCTGCGGAAGATCGGTGATGACGCCGGCGAGGGCGGCGGCCGCGGCCATGGCCGGGCTGGCGAGGTGCGTGCGCGCGCCCGGGCCCTGCCGGCCGACGAAGTTGCGGTTCGAGGTGGATACCGCGCGTTGCTGCGGCGGCACCTGTTCGCCGTTGGCGGCCACGCACATGCTGCAGCCGGGCTCTCGCCAGGCGAATCCGGCGGCCTTGAACACCTCGTGCAAGCCTTCGGCTTCGGCGGCGCGCTTGACGTTCTCCGACCCGGCCACGACCCAGGCGGTGACGCCGGGCGCCACGCGCTGGCCGCGTGCCACGGCGGCGGCGGCGCGCAGGTCGGTGATGCGCGAATTGGCACACGACCCGATGAAGACCCAGTCGATCGGGGTTCCGGCGATCGCCTGGCCGGCCCGCAAACCCATGTAGTCGAGCGCGGCGGCGAGCGTGCCGCGTTGCGCTTCGTCTGCCGCTTCGCGAGGGTCGGGCACGCAGGCATCGATCGCGATCGCGTGTTCGGGGCTGGTGCCCCAGGTGATGGTGGGGCGCACGGCCGAGGCGTCGATGGCTTCTTCGCGATCGAAGCGCGCACCGGGCTCGGTCGACAGCGCGCGCCACTGTGCGACGGCTGCGTCGAAGGCCTCGCCCTGCGGTGCGAAAGGCCGGCCGCGCAGGTAGTCGAAGGTGCGCTGGTCGGGCGCGACCAGCCCGAAGCGCGCGCCCAGCTCGACCGACAGGTTGCACAGGGTCAGCCGGCCTTCCACCTCCATCGCCTCGATGGCCGGACCGGCAAATTCGACCGCATGCGCAACACCGGCCGCGGCGCCGAGCTTGCCGATGATGTGCAGCGCCAGGTCCTTGGCGGTCACGCCGGGGCGCAAGGCACCGTCGCAACGGATGCGCATCTGCCGGGGCTTCTGCTGGCGCAGCGTCTGCGTCGCCAAGGCATGCGTGCTGTCGGAGGAGCCGACGCCGAAGGCCATCGCGCCGAGGCCGCCGTTGGTGCAGGTATGGCTGTCTCCGCAGATCATGGTGAGGCCCGGCAGCACGATGCCGAGCTCGGGCCCCATCACGTGCACGATGCCTTGCCCCGGCTCGCCAAGGTCGAACAGGCGCACGCCGGCCGAGCGCGTGCGTTCGCGCAGGGCACTCCACAACCGGCCGCCGGGTGCGTAGGTTAGGCCGTTGCGGCCGGGCTGGCTGGACATCGCATGGTCGGGCGTCGCGAACACCAGCTCGGGGTTGTGCAGCGCCATGCCGCGTGCAGCGACCTCGGCCAGCGCAGGCGGGCCCGACAGGTCATGCAGCAGATGGCGATCGATGTGCAGCAGCGCCCATCCATCGCCCAGGTCGCGAATGACGTGGGTTGCCCACAGCTTGTCGAAGAGGGTGCGCGCGGTCATGGTGCGTTCACTTCGCTTCCATCGGAGCGCCCGCGTTGAAGCGCCTGCGCAGCGCATCCCATTCGTCGGCACCGAACCGGCGAAAGGTCTGCGCCACGCTCTGCGTCACCTCGGGCGCCTTGTGGCTGGCCTTCAGGTGGGCCAGTGCGGCGTCACCGGCCTGGATGGTGGCGGCCAGCATCAGGCCGGGCAGGATCGCGAGCTTGTAGCCCATCGCCTCGGCTTCGCGCAGGTCGAAGATCGGCGTGCGGCCGCCGGGCACCACGTTCAACAGGCACGGGCCGCGCACGTTCCTGGGCACCGCTGCCACTTCTTCCAGCGTTTGCGTGGCCTCGACAAAGACCATGTCGGCGCCGGCGTCCAGGGCCGCATTGCCGCGCCAGATGGCTTCGTCCAGGCTCATCATCGCGCGCGCGTCGGTGCGGGCGATGATGAGGAATTCCTTCGTGCGGCGCGCCTCGACCGCTGCGCGGATCTTGGAGACGAACTCCTCGCGCGAGACCACTTCCTTGCCGTCGAGATGGCCGCAGCGCTTGGGCGCGACCTGGTCCTCGATGTGGATCGCGGCCACGCCGCGCTGTTCGTACTCGCGCACCGTGCGCGTCACGTTCAGCTCGTTGCCATAGCCGGTGTCGGCATCGGCGATCAGCGGCACGCTGATGGCGCGCGCCATGGCCGCCGCGTTCGCGACCATCTCGCCCATGTCGAGCAGGCCGAAGTCGGGATAGCCGCGCGCCGCCGAGGTGCCGGCGCCGGTCATGTAGACCGCGCCGAAGCCGGCCTGCTCGATCAGGCGTGCGCCGATGCCGTCGTAAGCGCCGGGGGCGATCAGCATGCCGGGCGCTGCGAGTTGTTCGCGCAGAGAGGGGAGCGTCATGAGCAAAAAGCCTTTCTTGTCTCGCCGGCGAGTGGCATCAGGGGCCGTCGCGCTGAGGTTGTACTAAC
>CAMLCW010000230.1 GCA_946478645.1 uncultured Variovorax sp. | reverse complement strand
CAAGAAGTACAAGGAATACGGCATCAACGAGAAGCCGTTCGTCATCGTGAAGGCCGACAACGGCACCTATGGCATGGGCATCATGACCGTGCGCGACGCCAGGGACCTGGAGCAGCTCGGCCGCCGCACGCGCGACAAGATGTCCGTCACCAAGGACGGCCGGCAGGTGCACGACGTCATCATCCAGGAAGGGGTGCAGACCTATGAGCGCATCCATGACGCGGTGGCCGAACCGGTGGTCTACATGATGGACCGCTACGTGGTCGGCGGCTTCTACCGCGTGCATGCCGAGCGCAACCCCGACGAGAACCTCAAGCTGCCGGGCGCCAATTTCGTGCCGCTGGCCTTCTCCGACAGCGCGCACCTGCCGCAGCCCGGCGCCAAGCCGGGCGCGAGCGCGCCGAACCGCTTCTACATGTACGGCGTGGTCGGCCGCCTGGCCATGGTGGCCGCGAGCTATGAGCTGGAAGCCACCGACCCCGACGCCGAAGTCTACGAATAATGATTTTGGGGGGCGGCTTGCGGCGGCAGCGCGCGGCGGCAAAATAGCGGCCCCACAGCAAAAGGAATCGAGAGGGCGGGAGGATGCGTGCGGCGGCCCCGGGGCTGCGGCGGCCGTGTCCTCGCATGTGTGACTTCCGGTTACACCAGGCAGTTCGTCCTTCTTCCACCGACTTCGTGTCCCCACCCAAAGCCTCTTCCGCCGCCGCCCTGATCATCGGCACCATCGGTGTCGTCTACGGCGACATCGGCACCAGCGTCCTGTATGCCGTCAAGGAGGTGTTCAACCACGGACACCTGCCGTTCACCATCGAGAACGTCTACGGCATCCTCTCGATGTTCTTCTGGACGCTCACCGTCATCGTGTCGATCAAGTACGTGGTGCTCGTGCTCAGGGCCGACAACGAAGGCGAGGGCGGCCTGGTCGCCATGCTCGCGCTGGCCTCGCGCGCGGTGGCCGACAAGCCGCGGCTGCGCAGCGTGCTGCTCGTGGTCGGCATCTTCGGTACCTCGCTGTTCTACGGCGACGGCGTCATCACGCCGGCCATCTCCGTGCTGTCGGCGGTCGAGGGCCTCGAGGTCGTGTCGCCGCACTTCAGGCACTACGTGCTGCCGATCACGCTGGTGGTGCTGTTCGGCCTGTTCGTGGTGCAGAAGCGCGGCACCGCGGGCATCGGCAAGTTCTTCGGGCCGATCACGCTGACCTGGTTCGCGGCCATCGCGGTGCTCGGCGTCACGCAGATCGTCAACCATCCCGAGATCCTGAAGGCGATCAGCCCCTGGTATGCGCTGAAGTTCATCTGGGACAACCCCGGCATGAGCTTCATCCTGCTGGGCGCCACGGTGCTCTGCGTGACCGGCGCCGAGGCGCTCTATGCCGACCTCGGCCACTTCGGCAAGCGGCCGATTCGCGTGGCGTGGTTCACGGTGGTGATGCCGGCGCTCACGCTCAACTACTTCGGCCAGGGCGCGCTGCTGCTCGAGAACCCCGAGGCGGTGAAGAATCCGTTCTTCATGATGGCGCCCGAGTGGGCGCTGATCCCGCTGGTGCTGCTGGCCACCTTGGCCACGGTGATCGCCTCGCAGGCGCTCATCACCGGCGCTTTCAGCGTCACGCGCCAGGTGGTCCAGCTCGGCTACCTGCCGCGCATGAACATCGAGCACACCAGCGTGCGCGCCGCGGGCCAGATCTACATCCCGATCGTCAACTGGGGCCTGTTCGCGGCCATCGTGCTGGCGGTGCTGATGTTCCGTTCGTCGAGCAGCCTGGCCGCGGCCTACGGCATCGCGGTGACCACCGACATGCTGATCACCACGGTGCTGACCTTCTTCGTGATCCGCTACGCCTGGAAGCTGCCGCTGGCGGTGTGCATCGCATCGACGGCGGTGTTCTTCGCGGTCGACTTCATGTTCTTTGCCTCGAACCTGCTCAAGCTGTTCGAAGGCGGCTGGTTCCCGCTGGTGATCGGCGGCGCGGTGTTCACGCTGATGATCACCTGGAAGGAGGGCCGCCGCCTCATGGGCGAGGTGCAGCGCGCCGACGCGATCGCGCTGAAGGAGTTCCTGGCCTCGGTGTTCGAGAGCCCGCCCGCGCGCGTGGAGGGCACCGCGGTGTTCCTCACGGCCGAGCCCGGCGTGGTGCCCAATGCGCTCTTGCACAACCTCAAGCACAACAAGGTGCTGCACGAGCAGAACCTGTTCGTCACGGTGCGCAACCACGAGGTGCCGTGGATCCCGATGAACAAGCGCATCGAGATCGAGCCGCTCGGCCACCATTGCTGGCAGGTCATCGTGCACTACGGTTTCAAGAACGACGTCGACCTGCCGCGCGCGCTCGACAACGCGCGCATGCGCGGCTGCCAGCTCGAGCCCATGGCGACGAGCTACTTCCTCTCGCGCGACGTGGTGATCCCCACGCTCGGCAGCGGCATGGCGCCCTGGCGCGAAAAGCTGTTCGCGCAGATGCACCACAACGCGAGCGGCGCGGCGGCCTTCCTCGGGCTGCCGAACAACGCGGTGGTGGAGCTGGGGTCGAAGATCGAGATCTGAAGGATCGGGAGCGGACTACCGGACGCAGAGGGCGCAGAGGGCGCAGAGGGCGCAGAGGTTCGCAGAGGGCGCAGAAGAACAGCCAAAAAAAGGTGGGGCCGCGCTGTGCGATCGCCGCGCCTCGAAGCCGATGTGCGGCGCCGCGGTTGCGCGATGACGGTCCATCTTCAGGTTTTCCTTTCGCGTCCTCTGCGAAACCTTCGCGTCCTCTGCGTCCGGTAGTCCGATCCCTTCGGCCTTCACCCCAACCCGAGCATCTGCCCCAGGCTGCGTTGCGCCGCCGGCCTGTCGAGCGCGATGTTGCGCTCCAGGTCCAGCAGGTGCGCTTCCATCAGGCGCACGGCCTCGTCGGCGTCGCCGCGGGCGATTGCATCGACCAGTTCCGCATGCTCGTCGTGTTCGCAGGCCGCGTTGCCCGGCGGCTCGTAGAGCGCCACGATGAGCGAGCAGCGCGACATGAGCTCGGTCAGGTAGCGCTCCAGGATCGGATTGCGTGCGAGCCGTGCCACGCGCAGGTGGAACGAACTCGCGAGGCGCGCCCATTCGGGCTGCGTGTGGCGGTGCATCGCCGCATGCTCCTCCTTCAGGTGCCGCCGCAGCGCGGCAACCTCGGCGCGCGTGGCGTTGCGCACCGCCATGCGCACCAGCGCCGCCTCGAGCGCGCGGCGGGCCTCGAAGATCTGCCGCGTCTCTTCGGGCGAGGGCATCGCCACGATCGCGCCGCGGTTCGGCCGCAGTTCGACGATGTGGTCGTGCGCGAGCCGCTGCAGCACTTTGCGCACCATCGCGCGGCTCACGCCGAACAGCGCGCACAGCGAGGCTTCGGGCAGCTTGGTGCCGGGCGCAAGGCGCTGGTGCGTCACGCCCTCGAACACCGAGCGGTAGATGCGTTCCTCGATGTCGCCGTCGTCCGCAGGCGGGGCGTCGTCGACGGCGGCGGATTGCCGTGCGCGGGCAGAGGGTTTCTTCGAGGCAGGAGGGCGGGCCATGGGCAGAAGGAGCGTGCGGGCGTGCGGTCAGAGGCGGCGATTATCGAACGCGCTTCAGCCGAACGCGCCGGGCCGCTCGGCCGCGAGCTGCTGCATGTGCGCGGCGATCGCGCCCGGCGTGGTGAACCACACGTCGCGGTCGCGCGCCCGCGCGAGGTGCGCGAGCGCGATGCGCAGGTGGCGCAGGCGGTAGGGCTGGCCGACGATGTACGGATGCAGCGCCAGGCCCATCACCAGCGGCTGCGCACGCGACTGCGCCTGCATCTCGTCGAAGTTGTCGATCACCATTGCGCTGAAGTCCTTCGCGTCCATCAGCCGCCCGACGATCATCGGAATGTCGTTGAGCTCCTGCGGGTACGGCACCGACCAGATGGCGCCCCCCGCGCGCGTGCGCATGCGCACCGGCTGGTCGTCGTGGCACCAGTTGAGCGTGTAGCCGTAGCCGGTCTCCGCGAGCAGGTCGGGCGTGACGGGGCTTTCGGAGATCCACGGCGACAGCCATCCCGCGGGCGCCTGCCCGCTCTCGCGCCGCATGCGGTCGCGGCAGCGCAAGAGCAGCGCGCGTTCGTGCGCCTCGTCGAGCGCGCCCTGGCGCTCGGCATTGCTGTGCCCGTGGCCGATGAGCTCGTCGCCGCGCGCCACCACCGCCTGCACCAGTTCGGGGCAGTGGTCGTAGAGCGCGGTATTGACCAGCGCGCCCGTCGGCAGCCCGAGCGCATCGAAGAGTTCGAGGCAGCGCCATGCGCCCACGCGGTTGCCGTACTCGCGCCAGCCGTGGTTCAGCACGTCGGGCTGCGGCGAGGCCGGTCCGATGCAGGCGCCGAGCCCGTCGCCGAAGGCGAAGTGCTCGATGTTGAAGCCCAGGTACACCGCGAGCCGTGCGCCGTTGGGCCAGGCGAAGTCGGGCCGGCGCGTGATCGGCCGGTAGTCGAAGCGACCGTGCGAGGGCAGCAGCTCGGGCCAGCGGGCCGTCATGCGCGCGGCCTCACAGCACCGCGAGGCCGGCGCGCACGAGCAGCCACTCGGCGCTGTCGTTCCACACGTCCATCTGCACGATCAGCCCGTGGCGCACCACGTAGCGGTCGACATAACGGTTGCCTTCGAAGGCCGTGCCGTCGGGCCACGCGCCATAGAGCGTGCCGAGGCTGTAGACCACCGTCTCTTCGGGCGTGCCGCCGGCCACCGTTTCGGTGCGCTCGATCTTCTTCTTGACCCAGGCGTAGCGCTTTGCGTTGAAGGCCGAGGTGTCACCGGGCGCGTGCATCGGGCGGTTGCCCGTGAAACGGATGCGGATGCCGGGCGCGGTGTAGCGCGACGCCGCGGCCGGGTCGGGAATCATCACCAGGCGAAGGAATTCGTCGACCACGGCGGCCGGGTCGGTGAGCGAAGTGGCGGTCGATGCGGATGTGTCCATGGGTTCTCCAATCAGTGGGCCAAGGCGGTGCATGGCAAAGGGCATTGGTGCAATGCACAGCAATTCTCGTGCCGAATTGTCAACCGATCAGGCAACAGATTGTCGACAAGTTCAACGCGAAAGTGTCGACTTGGCATGGCGCTTGCATCGGGCATCAACCAGTCGCTTCGGCGGATGCCCGATGCACCTTGTTGGGTGCCGCCAGCTTGTTGTTGTCCTCTTTCGACCAGGAGTCCGCCATGACCCGCACCGCTGTTCGCCTTCCCGTTCTTCGCCGCCGCACGCTCTGCATTGCGGCCGCCGCCTGCCTTGCCGCAGGCACGGTCCTCGCCGCCGAGCCGATCAAGATCGGCCTCGTCACCGCGCTGTCGGGCCAGTCGGCCCTGGCCGGCGAGGCGATCACGCGCGGCCTCTCGGTCGCCATCGACGAGATCAATGCCAAGGGCGGCCTGCTCGGCGGGCGCAAGCTCGAGCTGGTGCGCCGCGACGACGAGGCCAATCCCGCCAAGGGCGTGGTGGCCGCACGCGAGCTGATCTTCAAGGAGAAGGTGGCGGTGCTGTTCGGCGGGCTCGACACGCCGGTGTCGATGGCCATCGTGCCGATCGCCAACCAGGAAAAAACGCCCTTCATGGGGCCCTGGGCCGCAGGCACGCCGATCACCAAGAACGGCGCCAATCCCAACTTCGCGTTCCGCGTCTCGGCCGTCGACGAGATCGTCAACGTGGGCATGCTCGACTACGCGCAGAAGAGCTTCAAGAGCGGCAAGTTCGGCATGATCCTCGTCAACAACCCCTGGGGCGAATCGAACGAAAAGGGCCTGCATGCCGCGCTCGCGGCCAAGGGGCTGAAGGCCGTGGGCGTCGAGAAGTTCGAAGGCAGCGACGTCGATGTGGTGCCGCAGCTCACGCGGCTCAAGGCGGCCGGTGCCGACACGCTGTTCATGGTGGGCAACGTGGGTCCGTCGGCGCAGGTGGTCAAGTCGCTCGACCGCATGGGCTGGCAGGTGCCGATCGTCTCGCACTGGGGCCCGGCCGGCGGCCGCTTCACCGAACTGGCCGGCCCGAACGGCAAGAACGTGCATTTCGTGCAGACCTACAGCTTCTTCGGCAAGCAGTCGCCGGTCGGCGAGCGCGTGATCGCGGCGCTCAAGGCCAAGTACCCGGCCATCAAGGGCCCCGACGACATCACGCCGGCCGTGGGCGTGGCCAATGCCTACGACGGCATGCAGCTCGCCGCGCTGGCCATCGCGGCCGCGGGCTCGACCGACGGCGATGCGGTGCGCCAGGGCTTCTACAAGATCGGCAGGTACGAGGGCCTGATCAAGACCTACGACAAGCCCTTCTCGCCCGGCGTGCATGACGCGGTGACCGCGAGCGACTACGTCTGGGCGCAATTCATCGACAACCGCATCCTGCCCGTGGGCATGGCCGCGGCGAAATAAGCAAGCGATGCTGTTGTCTGCATGGATCAGCGGGCTGGGGCTCGGCAGCATGTACGGGCTCATCGCCCTCGGCTTCCACGTCACCTATGCCGTCTCGGGCACCGTCAACTTCGCGCAGGGCAGCGCGATGATGCTCGGTGCGGTCTTCACCTTCTGGTTCGCGCAGACGCTGGGCTGGCCGATGCCGCTGGCGGTGCTGCTGGCGCTGGTGCTGTGCGGCGCGTACGGCATGCTGGTCGAGTTCGCGGCCGTGCGGCCGTTTGCGAGCCGCGGCTCCGAGGCCTGGCTGATGGCCACCGTCGCGCTCGGCATGGTGGTCGACAACCTCGTGATGTTCACCTTCGGCAAGGAGCCGCGCAGCCTGCCGTCGTCGCTCGCGGTCACGCCGCTGCAGGTCGGCGAGGTCGGGCTGGGCGTGTATCCGCTGCAGCTGCTGATTCCGCTCGCGGGTCTGGCGCTCGCCGCGGCATTGCACCTGGTGGCGCGCCGCACGCGCTGGGGCATCGGCATGCTCGCGGTGGTGCAGAACCCCGCGGCCGCACGGCTCATGGGCATTCCGATCCGGCGCGCGGTGGCCGCTGCCTTCGCGCTGTCGGCGGTGCTCGCGGGCACGGCGGGCGTGCTGATCGCGCCGCTCTACAACGTGCAGGCCGACATGGGCACGCTGTTCGGGCTCAAGGCCTTCGCGGTGGCGATCCTCGGCGGCATCACCAGTGCCTGGGGCGTGATGGGCGCGGGCCTGCTGTTCGGCCTGGCCGAGGCGCTGATCACCGCCACGCTCGGCTCGGGCTACACGCAGATCCTGACGTTTGCGCTGGTGATCGCGGTGCTCGCGCTGCGGCCCCAGGGCCTGTTCGGCCGCGCGGCGGTGAAGAAGGTATGAACCCGACAACACGCATGCCGTGGCCCGCGCTGGCGGCGCTGGTGGCGACGATGGCCGCCGGCGTCGCGCTCGCGGCCACCGTCAACGGCTATTACGTCTTCGTGCTCGCCAACGTCGCGCTGTTCGCGATCGTCGGCGTCGGGCTCAATGTGCTGCTCGGGCTCACGGGGCAGATGTCGTTCGGACATGTCGGCTTCTATGCCATCGGCGCCTACGCGGTCGCGATCCTCACGGGCAAGGCCGGCTGGAGCTTCTGGCTCGCCTGGCCCGCGGGCGCGCTGATCGCGGGTGCCATGGGCGCGCTGCTCGCGCTGCCGGCGCTGCGCGCCCGGGGGCCCTATCTCGCCATGATCACCATCGCGTTCGGCTTCATCGTCGAGCATGCGATCGTCGAGGCGCGCGACCTCACGGGCGGCCAGAACGGCATCATGGGCATCGCGGGCCCGGTGCTCGGGTCGTTGGTGCAGGGCGAGCGCGCGGCGGCGATGCTCGCGGTGCTCACGGCGGGCGTGGCGCTCGCGGGCTTTGCGCTGCTGTCGCGCGGCGGCTGGGGCGCGGCGATGCGCGCGGTGCGCGACAGCGACACCGCGGCCGAGTCGATCGGCCTCGATCCGCTGCGCATCAAGACGGTGGCGTTCGCGATCTCGGCGTTCTGCGCGGGCGCGGCGGGCGGGCTGTTCGCGCCGCTCTCGGGTTTCGTCACGCCGCACACCTTCGGCTTCGGGCAGTCGATCCTGTTCGTGCTGGTGGTGATGATCGGCGGCGCGGGTTCCATCGCGGGGCCGCTGGCCGGCGCGCTGGTGGTGGGCCTGCTGCCGGAGCTGCTCTCCAGCTTCGAGGAGTACCGGCTGCTGATCTTCGGCCTGCTGCTGCTGGTGGTGCTGTGGGCCGCCCCCGAGGGTGCGGCCGGGCTCTGGCGGCGCATCGCGGCGCGGCTCGGTGCGCGGCAGACGCAAGCGCCCGAAGCGCCGTTGGCGGCGACGGACGACGCCGGCCTGCTGCCATCGCGCACGCCCGGCGCGCCGATCCGCACCGAGGGCCTCACGATGCAATTCGGCGGTGTGCGCGCCGTCGGCGACCTGGACTTCGCGACCCGGCCCGGCGGCA
>CAMLCW010000229.1 GCA_946478645.1 uncultured Variovorax sp. | reverse complement strand
CGCGGATCGCGGCCAGGTACTGGCGTTCGATGTCGTTGGTGTGGCGCCGGTTGTCACGCGAGACGAACATGGCCTCGGCCTCGCCGACCGGCGTGCGCGCCACCGGCGGCGCCTGCTTGAGGCGGCGGCGGAACCAGCGCGGGCCCTTGTCGCCGAGTGCGATGGCACGCAGCACGAACTGATGGATCGGCGCCACGATGGGGCCACCGAGTTCCACCGCGTAGTCCTGCTTGGCCTTGGGGCCGAAGTCGAGCAGATGGTCGGCCGAATAGTTGATGCCGCCGACGAACGCGATCTCGCCGTCGATCACCACGATCTTGCGGTGCATGCGGCGAAACACGTTGAGCCGCTGGCCGAACACGCGGTGCCCGGGATCGAAGACCCGCACCTTGACGCCGACCGCGCTCAGCCCCTCGATGAACTCGCGCGACAGGTCGGGCGACCCGAAGCCGTCGACCATGATGTCGACCTTGACTCCGCGTTGCGCCGCGGCGCACATGGCCGCATGCAGCGCAAGGCCGACCTTGTCCTCGAACAGGATGAAAGTCTCGATGATGACTTCGCGCTTCGCTTCGCGGATGGCCTCGAACACGCGCGGAAAAAACTCCTCGCCGTTCTCGAGGAGCGTGATGCGGTTGCCGCCGATCCAGCGCGCCTTCTCGCTCATAAGTCGATGGTGGCGACGAGGGGCGCGTGGTCCGACAGGTGCGACCACGGCCGGCGCGGCAGCACCACAGGCGCATGCACCCCGGCGTTGCGCACGTAGATGCGGTCGAGCGGCAACAACGGAAAACGCGACGGAAAGGTCTTGGCGGCCGTGCCGTTGGCTGCTACGAAAACCTCGCGCAGCGAAGCACCTTCTTCGAGCACCCGGTGCGCACGGCCGCGCCAGTCGTTGAAGTCGCCCGCCACGATCAGCGGTGCATCGGCCGGCACCTCGTCGCGCACGATGTGGCAGAGCAGTTCGAGCTGCTGCTGCCGGTGCGCCTCGGCAAGGCCGAGGTGCGCGCAGATCGCGTGCACGTCGACGGTGCGCCCGGGCAGGCGCAGCACGCAATGCAGCAGGCCGCGCTTCTCGGGACCGGCCACCGAGACGTCGTGGTTGCGGTAATGGACGATCGGAAACTTGGAGAGCACCGCATTGCCGTGATGCCCGCGCGGGTACACCGCATTGCGGCCATAGGCGAACTGCGGCCACATCGTGTCGGCCAGAAACTCGTAGTGCGGCGCCTCGGGCCAGTTGCTCACCTTGCGCGAGTGGCGCGAATGCGTGCCGAGCACTTCCTGCAGGAAGACCACGTCCGCCCCCACGGTGCGCACTGCATCGCGCAGCTCCGGCAGGATGAACTTGCGGTTCAGCGCGGTGAAGCCCTTGTGGGTGTTCACCGTCATGACCTTGAGCGTGGCCGGCGCGGGGGTGGCGAGTGGGATCGGAGCAGATGACATCGGTCCCGTGGTTGTACGTGGCCGCGGACGGCCTGCCTGTAGGAACGCGCCACCTTCTTCACGGCCGGCCCGCCGCCTTTCGCGCCGCGACCGCCGGCTCCTACAGCCAGGGCTGCCGCACCCCGACAAAACGCAGCCGGAGCGGCTCCTACGGTGAATCCAGGGTCGTGACGAAGACCCGCTTCCTGCCAACCTTTTTCAACCTCCAAGGAACACACCATGAAGCAACGAATCCTCCCGGCTGCGGCACTCGCCGGCCTGATGGCCGTGGCCGGTGGCGCCATGGCGCAAGCCACGTCGATTCCCGCCCAGCCCGATCCGGCCGTGGGTGGCGAGGCCAGCACGCAGACACCGGTCGGCGTGGCCAACCCGCCGCAGCGCCCCGACGGCAGCATGCCGGTGTCGCGTGAAGCGGTGAAGGCCGAGGCGCGCGCGCACAACCGCAACAATTTCAACAACCTCGTGCCGAAGGGCGAGGCGTCCACCGTGGTGAACGGCCAGCCCAACGCGATGCCGCAACCTACGGGCGACATGTCCCGTGCGCAGGTCGGCATGCTGGCGCGCCCGAGCCATCCCCATTTCGGCCAGCCCGGCGAGCGCCCGGACGTGCCCACCAACCCGGCCGACGGCACCGGCACGCCCAAGTAGGGCGCCGTCGCAGTTCGACAGCAAAAAGCCCGCGGCGCCTGATGCGCCGCGGGCTTTTTTTTCTTTCGCGCCGGTCAGCTCTTGGCAGGCGCGGTCGTGCCGTGGCCCTCATGGCCACCATGGTGGCCGCGGTGGCCCCGATGGCCGTGCTTGCGAACCGTCTCGGCGTCGAAGGTCTTCTGCTGCTCGGGCGTCAGCGCGGCATAGAAGGACTTGGTGGCCTCGGCGCGCTTCGCGAACCGGGCACTGCGCTCGGCCTGGCGCGCCTGCATGCGCTCCAGGCGCTCGGGCGTGGTGAGCTTGGCGAATTCGGCACGGTCCAGGCGCTGCAGCCGGGCGCCGGCCGGCGGCTGCGTGGCCGACGTGAAGCTGGTCCATGCGCTTTCCTGGGTGGCGCTGAGCTTGAGCTTCTCCTTCAGCGCTGCAAGGTGCTGCGCGCGGCGTGCCTGCATGCGTTCGATGCGCTGGGCGCGGTCCATGCGCTGGTGCTTGGCCTTCGGGGCAGCGTCGGCCTGCGCCGTGGCCGCGGGCGGGCTCGACACGGTGGCAGGTGCCGCCGGGTTTTGCGCGAAAGCGCCCGAAGAGGCGAGGGCGGCCGAACCGAGCAGGCTGGCCCAGACGATGCGTTGGCGAAGAGAGATCATGAGAAGTGCTTCCTTTCGAAGAAGTCTGCCGCCACGGGGCAGCAGATGGAACGAAGTGTGGAAGCCCTCTGTATCGCCCGCGTGAGCCGACCGTGAGCGTGCGTAAAGAAGAATGAACGGCAGCGCCGGGGCCACGCTCACTTGGGGCGCGGCGACTTGAGCCCCCGGTCGGGCGGCTGCAGCCTGCCGGAGCGAAGCTCGCCGACCGCGAGCGCGACGGCGCGCGCCACGTTGCGCACCTCTTCCTGCACGCCGGCATCGGCATCGAGCGCATCGTGGCTGGTGGCATAGGGCGCGTAGTAGCCGATGTAGCGGTCGAGCCGGGCCAGCGCGCCGGCATCGACGAGGCCCATCCAGTCGAGCCAGTCCGACAGGTTGCGGCGCACGCTCTCGATGCCGGCGACGTCACCGTGCACCACCACGCCATACACGCGGCCGCTCAGGTGCTTGGGATAGCCCCAGCCTTCGAGTTCGAGCGCCTTGGCCTCCTCGGGCTTCTTGCCGTGGGTGCTCGTCGGGTCGGGGTTGCCGCCGTCGGCACACACCAGGCGGTCGGTCATGAGCTTGAGCGGGCTCGCGGACTGGTACCAGTGCGTGGGCGTGAACAGCACCACGCCGTGCGCCGCGACCCACCGTTCGTAAATCTCGTTCATCCAGTCGCCGGTCTGGCGCATTGAATGGTTCGGATAGCAGCTGCAGGGCCAGTGGCACAGCGGCATCGCGGTCGAGACGCAGCCCTTGCACGGATGGATGTGGCGCCCGTACTCGGAGGTGAGCATGCTCAGGTCGAGCACGTCGGCCTCGATACCGCAGCCTTCGAGCACTTCGCGCGCCAGCTGCACGAGGCGCCAGGTCTTGGAGATCTCGCCGGGGCAGGTGCCGTCGTTGCGTGGCGAGCCGTTCACGAGCAGCACGCGCGAGCGCGTCTGCGGCCGGCTCCAGGCGGCCTGCGCGGCATCGATGCGCGCCCGGGCCTCGAGCCAGTCGACGGAGAGTTCGTAGTCGGGGTCGGCGTAGCCGGGGCCGGCCTTGCGCGTGACGGGCGACTTGCGCCCTTCGTCGTAGGCCTGCCAGGCGATCTGCTCGATGCGCTGCAGCGCGTCGCGCTCGGCCTGGAACGCCGGGTCCTGGAAGGGCTGCATGAAGCGCACGTGGAACGCGTCGCGCTGCAGGTGCCCGGGCGCCTGGCCCTTGCGGACCTCGGGAGCGCCGGGCGGCGGGGTCTTGCTGGAAGGCATGGCGCCCAATCTAGGCGCCGAGCCGCCGCTGTCGAGCCGCCGGGCCGCCAATCTCCGGTAGGCCGGCGACTACAGCGTCAGAACCGGCCGTGCCGGAAATCCTCGACCGCCTGCCTGACCTGCTCGGGCGTGTTCATCACGAACGGCCCGTACTGCGCGATCGGCTCGCCGAGCGGCTTGCCCGCGATCAGCAGCGCGCGCGCCGGGCTGTGGTTGGTGCTGCCCGCGCGCAGCACCACGCCGTCGCTGCCGGGATCGTTGGCGAGGATCGCCATGCGGCGCGTGGGCACCTCGCTGCCCGCGATCCAGAGCGATTCGCGGTACACGTACACCAACGCGTTGTGGTCGTCGGCCAACGGCTGCGCGAACGCGGCGCCCGGCGGCAGCGTGATGTCGAGGTAGAGCGGCTCGGTGTGCGCGCGCCGCACCGCACCCTCGACGCCGTGGCTCACGCCGGCGATCACGCGCACGCACGCGCCTTCGGCGGTCGTGTATTCGGGGATCTCCTCGCTCTGGATGTCGCGATACCACGGCTCGCGCATCTTGTCGCCAGCCGGCAGGTTGAGCCATAGCTGGAAGCCCTCCATGCGCCCTTCCTGCTGCTCGGGCATTTCGCTGTGAACCAGGCCGCGCCCTGCGGTCATCCACTGCACGCCGCCGTTCTGCAGCAGCCCCTCGTGCCCCGCGCTGTCGCGGTGCCGCATGCGGCCCGCGATCATGTAGGTGACGGTTTCGAAGCCGCGGTGCGGATGGCTCGGAAAACCGCCGATGTAGTCGCCGGGGTTGTCGCTGCCGAAGGCGTCGAGCATCAGGTACGGATCGAGCCGCTGCTGCATCGTCTGCTGCAGCACGCGCGTGAGCTTGACGCCGTCGCCGTCGCTGGCGGACACACCGGCCACGATGTGGTCGATGCCGCGCGGCGTGGCCACGGGCTCGGTCGGATGATGGGGATGGCGATGGGCGCTGGTCATGCCGCATCGTGGCACCAATGCCCCGACCGCGTCACGCGTGGGGATGTCGCGGCCACTGCCGCCGCTGCCAATAGCGGTACTGCCAGCGCGTCGAGAACCCGGCACGCCGGTAGAGCGCATGCGCGGCCGCGTTCTGCGCATCGACCTGCAGGAACACGCGCTCATGGCCGCGCGCGAGCGCCGCTTCTGCGAACGCCGCCAGCACGCGTCCCGCCAGGCCGCGGCCGCGCTGCGACGGCGCAGTGCGCATGCCGTGCACGCTGGCCCAGCCATGGCCGAATGCCATCGCGCCGGCCGCGATGGTGCGGCCATCTTCGCGCACGCTGGCGTAGAGCGAACCGCTCGCGCGCGAGAGCGCCCGCACGCGCAGGGCGCCGTCCACCGGATCGAAGCCCTCGCCCAGGAACAGCGCGGCCCAGGCCTCGTCGGGCGCCGCATCGACATCGGCCAGCCGCGCGTGCGGCGTGGCAACCTCGCGCATGCGAACGGCCGACCCCACCTGCACGCAGGTCGGCGCATCCGCCACGTAATGGCGCCGCTCGAGCTCGGCGCACAGGGGCTCGAAGCAGGCCGCGTCCGCGAGCCGCAGCATCGGCACGTGCTGGCGGCGGTCATAGCGGTCTTCGATGCGGTCGAGCGTGGCCGCCGGCGCGCAATCGTGGCGAAGCGGCACGGCCGACCTGGCGCGCTTGACGCTGCCGTCGTCGAAGGCCAGCAGCCAGCCGTCGACCTCCTCGACGGCCTGCGGCGACACGGCCGCCACCGTGGCGCGCTCGATGGCCTCGACCTCGTCGTTCATGGCGTGGCCTCGGGCGCGGCGAACTTCGCGCTCGCCACCTTTTTCAGCAGGGCCTCGCGCTGGTTGCGGCTGATGCCGCGCACGCTCTCGGCGATCCATTTGACGCGCTCGGGATCGATCTGCCCGTCGCGGCGCCATTGCTCGAGCACCGCCTGCGGCTTGTGCAGCATGGCCGCGAGCCAGACCGCCTGCGCGGGATCGAGCTGGCGCGCCGGGCGCTTGAAATAGCGCTTGGCCGCCGCTTCGGCGCCGCACAGGTTGCCGCCCCAGGGCGCGTTGTCGAGGTACAGCTGGAGGATGCGCGCCTTGCCCAGGGTCTGTTCCATCTCGACCGCGTAGAGCAGCTCGCGCAGCTTGCGCTCGGCGGTGCGCTCGCCGCCGGTCACCAGCATCTTGGCGAGCTGCTGCGTCAGCGTGCTGCCGCCGCGCTGGCGCTGCCCTTCCTTCTGGTTGCCGTGCACCGAGGCGACGATCTCGGCCAGGTCGTAGCCCGGATGGGTGAAGAAGCGCTGGTCTTCGGCCGCGATGACGGCGCGCGCGAGCCAGCTGTCGTTCGCCAGCCTGGACGGCGGGCCGCAGCTCGTGCGCGCGTCCAGCATGGCTTCGGTGCCCAGGCCTTCGACGCTGAACTGGCTCACGGCGGGCTGCACGGTGAAGCTCGCCTCGGGCAGCAGCAGCTGGCCGCGCAAGGCCAGCGTGCCGCCGATGCGCGCGCGCTGCAGTTCGGGCAGGTCGGGCGCCAGCACCGCGTACCAGCGCGCGACCGGCGCGGCCTGGATGTCCGCGCCGAGCTGCAGCTGCTTGAGCGCAAGCTGACCGGTCCAGCTTCCCCGCAGGGTGGCGTCCGAGCCCGCGGCGGCACCGCGCGGCAAGGCCTCGAGCGTGCCGGCCAGCGTGTTCCCGTCGCGCCGCACCGTGGCGACCAGCGAGTCGACCTGGATCGGCTGGCTGCCCAGCGCCTGGACCTCGGCGCGGCATGGGGCGCAGCGCAGCTCGAGGGCGCCCGCGGCGGACTTCCAGCGCAGGTCGACGCGGCCGAAGCGGGTGTCGAGCGAGCGTCCGTCGAGCCGCGGCGCGAGCCAGGAAGAAGTGGCCAGGCGCACCGCCGTGGGCACGCCCACATCGAAGCTCAGCGGCCCGAGCCTGAGCGTCGCCTGCCACTCGCCCGCGGCGGGCGCCAGCGCGAACCGGGCGATCAGGACGATCGCCACCAAGGCCGTCAACACCAGGGCCAGCAGCCCGAAGATCACAGAACGCAGGGTCTTGTTCACACAGCTCTCACAAGGGTCTTGCCACCGTCACGGCTTGCCACGGGCCGGGCGACCGGCCGCTGGCTGCCGCCCAGTACCAGGCTGAAGTGTCCGTGAAAGCCGTGCCTTCGGCATCGACTATGCGCTCGCAGACGCGGATCTTTGGCGTACCGTGCCGTTGCGCAACAAAACAGCGCCACAAACGCGCCTCGGCATCGCGCTCCAGCCGCGCCTGTTCGATGCGGTAGCCGAGCGCGCGGTAGCAGTCGGCCGCGGGATGCAGCATGCGCGTGGGCGTGTTCACCGCGCGCATCACGATCACCTGCCGGCCGTCGGTCATGCGGCCGATCGCGCCCGGAAAGCGTTCGGCGAAGCGCTGTTCGACCTCGCCGAGCGCCATCGGCCTGAGCGGAGCGCCGTTCCACGCCTGCGGCCATTCGACCGGCGCCGCGGCCGTTTCCGGCAGCACGGGCGCGCGCAGCGCGTCGGCCGCCGACCACGCAACACAGGCCAGCATCGCTGCGGCGAAGGCGGCCTTGTGGCCGATGCGGTTGACGAAACGGTTCGCAAACAGCGTCTCAAGGCCTCGTGTCGACATGGCGTCCTCCGTGTGTGGTGATCAGGCCGGGCACCGGTATTTCGGCAGCGACCGGGCGTTCGCGTGCCATCAGCCGCACGACGCCCGCACACACCGCCGCCAGCACCAGCAGCCCGAGCGTCTCGTGGGCCCAGGGCGCGAGCGGCTGCCGGGCGCCCTCGAACGCGACCAGCACGCTGTTGCGCGCGATGTTGCCGGCCAGCACCAGCAGCCCGACGGCGGGCAGCCGGCGCAGGAAGGCCCGGTCGCTGCGGCGTGCCCACAGCGCGACGGCGCAGGCGGTGAAATACCCGAGCCAGACCATCTGCACGCCCGAGCAGGGCGCATCGACGATCACCAGCCGGCCGTCGACCATCAGGCTGCTGCCTTCGCGCGCCACTTCGAAGCCCGGCGCCAGCAGCCAGCGGCTCGCCTCGGCCGTGACCACGCGCAGCGGATAGCCCGCGTAGAACTGCAGCGAGGACAGGAGCGGCAGCGCCAGCACCGCGAGCCCCACGACCGGCAGCGCGGCCACGCGCCGCGGCAGGAACGCCAGCAGGCCGCAGGCCAGCGCCAGCACCGCCAGCAGTCCCGCAGCGAGCGGCGGCAACGCGGGCAGCGCGCCCAGGCCGGTGCGCAGCAAGGTCGCGAGCACGGTGCCGATGCCCGCGAGCGCGAGCCATCCCAGCCGCGGCGCCGCACGCAGTTCGCGCCGGCATTGCCACGCGAGCACAGCCAGTGCGGACAGCGCCAGCAGGCCGAGCGGATCGTCGGCGCCGTCGCGCATGCGACGCACCATCCAGGCCCAGGTGGGGGCGAGCGCGGCGAACTGCAGCGCGAGCCAGGCCGCGGCCGGCGCGCGGT
>CAMLCW010000228.1 GCA_946478645.1 uncultured Variovorax sp. | reverse complement strand
TTCGACGACATCTCCGAGATCGTCTCGGCCCAGCGCGCGCAGGCCTGGGGCGAGGTCGCGCGCCGGCTGGCCCACGAGATCAAGAACCCGCTCACGCCGATCCAGCTTTCCGCCGAGCGGCTCGAGATGAAGCTGTCGGGCAAGGTCGCGCCGCCCGAACAGGCCGTGCTCGTCAAGTCGGTCAAGACCATCGTCGACCAGGTCGATGCGATGAAGCGGCTCGTCAATGAATTCCGCGACTACGCGCGCCTGCCCGCGGCCGACCTCAAGCCCGTGGACCTCAACGCGCTGCTGCTCGACGTGCTTCAGCTCTACCACGCCGAGAACGCCTCTGTCGCACTGCACTCCGAACTCGACGAGCGCTGCCCGCCGATCCGCGGCGACGCGCAGCAGATCCGGCAGGTCATCCACAACCTGCTGCAGAACGCACAGGACGCCGCCGAGGCCGGCGCCAGCACCACCGGGCGCGCGGGCGAGGTCGTCATCCGCACCCGCGTCGGCGATTCGGGCCAGCGCGTGCGCCTCACCGTGCAGGACAGCGGCCCCGGTTTTGCCGAGCACATCCTCAAGCGCGCCTTCGAGCCCTACGTCACGACGAAAACAAAAGGTACAGGTCTTGGCCTCGCCGTCGTCAAGAAGATCGCCGACGAGCACGGCGCGCGCATCGAGCTTTCGAACCGCATCGTCGATGGGGCTGTAGCAGGCGCGCAAGTCTCGCTATCATTCGCAATGGCAAGCGACTCGCAAACAGCGGTCGCTCACACCGAAGAGCCGAAGTCTTCCCACGCCTGACGAGCGCACGCGGATCCCGCCGCGCGCAGGCGATGGCGAGACGGACGGCTCGACGGGCGTACCGACACACCTTGCAGATACCGGCGCGGACAACAAGCAGCACTCATGGCAAACATTCTCGTGGTCGACGACGAGCTGGGCATCAGGGACCTGCTCTTCGAAATTCTCAATGACGAGGGCCACAACGTGGAGTTGGCGGAGAACGCCTCCGAAGCGCGCGCAGCGCGCCAGCGCGCCCGGCCCGACCTCGTGCTGCTCGACATCTGGATGCCCGACACCGATGGCGTCACGCTGCTCAAGGAATGGTCGGCCGCGGGCCTGCTGACCATGCCCGTCATCATGATGAGCGGCCACGCGACCATCGACACCGCCGTCGACGCCACGCGCATCGGCGCCTTCGCGTTCCTCGAGAAGCCGATCACCATGCAGAAGCTGCTCAAGAACGTGGAGCAGGGCCTCGCGCGCGAGAACGCCAGGCGCGTGGCCGCCGGCATCGTGCCGCCCGCCAGCGGCGCCAACCAGCCCGTCGCGATCACCACCACCGGCGACAGCCTGCTGATGGCCTCGCTCGCGTCGGTGCCCGTGCCCGACGCCGGCCCGCAGTCGACCCAGAGCTTCGACCTCGACCGCCCGCTGCGCGATGCGCGCGATGGTTTCGAGAAAGCCTACTTCGAGTTCCACCTCGCGATGGAGAACGGCTCCATGACCCGCGTCGCCGAGAAGACCGGCCTGGAGCGCACCCATCTGTACCGAAAGCTCAAACAACTTGGCGTCGATCTTTCGAGAGGCCGCAGAAGCGCTGTATAATTTAAGGCTGCACACCAAGGCCCGGTAGCTCAGTTGGTAGAGCAGCGGATTGAAAATCCGCGTGTCGGTGGTTCGATTCCGCCCCAGGCCACCAAATTTTCTACGCCCAGTCCCTCCAGACTGGGCGTTTTCATTTGGGCGACAAGGGCTCAGCCCCGCAATGTCGCTCACAACGTCCCAAGTCGAGATGAGGCGCCGGTGCCGGATGGCGTCGCTTGCGCTCTCAATGCGCTGGCAGGGGCGTACCTTGGAACGCGGCCAGCTGCCACACGCCTTCGCGCCGCAGCCACAACGCCAGATAGCAGGTCGCGATGTCGCGCAATTCGCCAGCTCGGCGCACCTGGGCCCGCATCTCGCCTGAGACGACGCCGCCGTCCTGGACGGGGTTCACCGTCAACTTGTCGAAGCAAAGGTGCTGGTAGGCGATCTGCCCGGAGATCAGCTTGGCGATGAGACTGTCGCGCGATTCGGCGACGCCGGTGGAATGGACGTAGCGCAGATCCGGTGCCAGCAGCGCGAGCAAGGCCTGCTCTTCGCCGGCAAGCATCGCCCGGCGACGCTGCTCCTCCAGCATGAGAACCTGCGCGACGTCACTCACGGCTCACTCGTCGCAAATTCCGTTGCGCAGCACGCCGATCGCGTCCACCTCGATCTCGCAGACGTCTCCCGGCTTCATGAAGACTTGCGGCGTGCGCTTGTTGCCCACCCCGCCCGGTGTTCCGGTCACGATGACGTCACCGGGTTTCAGCGGGACGAATGCGGAGATATAGGCAATTTGGCGCGGGATGCTGTGCACCATCATGTCCGTCGTGGTGCGCTGCATTTCGTGGCCGTTCAGGCGGGTGACCAGGGTCATCTTCTGGTCGGGTGCGATCTCGTCAGCCGTCACCATCCAGGGGCCGAAGCCGCCGGTGCGCCAGAAGTTCTTGCCCGGGATCCACTGGGAGGTGTGAAGCTGCCAGTCGCGCACGCTGCCGTCGTTGTAGCAACTGTAGCCCGCGATATGCGACCAGGCGTCGGCTTCGGAGATGTGGCGGCCGCCCTTGCCGATGACGATCGCGATCTCGCCCTCGTAATCCAGGCGCTCGGAGACACGCGGGCGCACGATGTCTTCTCCGTGGGCTAGTTGCGAATCCGCCAAGCGCAGGAAGATCACCGGCTTTTCCGTCACTTCCTTGCCCGTCTCGCGGATGTGCTCGCCGTAGTTCAGACCGATGCAGAAGATCTTGTCCGGATTGGGGATGACCGGCAGCAGCTTGACTTCGGCCAGGGGCAGCGTGGCCTTGGCGGCGGCGATTTTGGCGAGCGCTTCGGAGACGAGATCCGCGGCGATGAACGCCTTCAGGTCTGGTGCACGAGCGCCGAAGATCTCGCGCAGGTCGACGACGCGGTCGCCCACCACGGCGCCGTAGCTGTCCTGCCCGTTGTATTGATAGCTGATGAGTTTCATGATGATTCCTTGATGGAGAGGGATGGGTGGATCTAGGCCAGCCGACTCCCGATGCGCGTAGCGGCCTCGGTGATCAGACGGACCAACTTTTCAAGGTCGACGATCGCCAGGCGCGAGGTATCGAATACGAGGGAGATGGCGGCCCAGGCGCCGCCATCGGACTTCAGAATGGGTGCTGCCACCGCCGCAAGTTGCGGCTCCAACTCGCCGTTGGACACGTAGTGGCCCGCCTTGCGGATGGCCGTGTAGTAGCGCCGAAACTCGGCCCAGTCCGCTGGCAGCCCGCAACTGACAAGCTCTTCGTGCCGCGACTCGAACACCTTCTTGAGCTGGGCAGAGCCGAAGGTGGACAGCAGGACCTTGGGAGCGCCCCCCAGAAACAGCGGCCGCGGTCGGCCGCGACCGTAGGCCAGGGCTGCTGGTGCACCGCCCATCTCCCGATGGGTGTCGAGCACCTGCATTCCGAACAGGCCCGTCACCACGCAGTCGAACCCCGTAGCCGAGACCAGCTCGCGAAGAATCGGCAGGCCCACCTTCAACACCGGATCGGCTCGTCGGATGTAGTGGTCCAGCAAGATGATGCGTGGCCCCAGGGCGTAGTGTGAGTCCTCCACGCGCTGCAGCAGTCCCGCCTGCTGCAACAGCCGCACGTAGCGGTAGCTGGTGGGCAGCGAGACGTCCAAGGTCGTGGCGATGTCCTCCGCAGTGCGCGTCAGATGAGTGTCGTCGAAGAGGTCGAGCACCCCCAGCATGCGCTCCAGGCTCGACGTTGAAGGTTCGGACACGGCAATTCCCCGTTGAGTAAGTCATGGCGCGACGGGGAGGTATTGCGAAATGCGATCCAGATCAGCCCCTGTTCGCGCCACGCCGACGATATATCGGTCGGGCCGCAGTATCACGGCATTGGCGTTGTGGCTCTGCAGCCACTCGTTCAGGAGCGGATCCGGACGGTCGATCACGATGGTGTTGCTGTGCAGCCAGCGTTGCGCCGTCGCCGGAGCGACGGCCGAGAGCGCGTCCTCGTGTCCTATCACGGCGCTTCGACGGCCCAGCAGCTCGTCGAGCAGGCGCCCATCCTCCAGGCGCGGCTGCGGAAAGGGCCGACCGGCCAGACCGTCCGCAGTGGCATCGAAGGCGCCGGCGCCAAGCAGTTGGGGCGGCAATTCGAAGATCTCCGGCTGGCCGGCCTTGAATTTCGCATCTCGATCGGCGGCCTGCTGGGGATCGGTGGTCTGGATGATGTTGCCCAGTCGCACGGCAAGCTCGATCAGCGCGCGCACGTGGGGCTTGCGCTCGGACTCGTAGGTGTCCAGCAGCGCATCCGGCGCGCGGCCGCCAAGCACCGCATCCAGCTTCCAGGCCAGGTTCGAGGCATCCCGGATACCGGCGCACATGCCCTGGCCGAGAAAGGGCGGCGTCTGGTGGCAGGCATCGCCGGCCAGGAAGAGTCGACGGTCGCGCCACCCATCGGCAATCACCGAATGGAAGGTATAGATGGCTGCGCGTTCCAGCCTCGCCTGGTCCTGGCGCACCCACGGCGCCACCATCTTCCAGAGATTCTCCGGCTGGACGAGCGCCTCGCGGTCGTCGTCCGGCAGCACCATGATCTCCCAGCGCCGGCGCGCACCCACCACGTTGCAGTAGGTCATGGGCCGGCGCGGATCGCAGTGCTGGACGGTGTGATCCGGCAGCTCCACCGGTTTCTCCAGCACCACATCGAACACCAACCAGGGCTGACGCAAGCCCAGGTCGACCATGGGACTTCCGATGTGCTGGCGGATGGGGGAACGGGCGCCGTCGCAACCGACGACAAACCGCGCCTGCGCCGAATGCACCTTGCCGTTCTCCATCGAGCGATAGCTCAGCGTGGCGACGTCGGCCTGCTGCTGGACGCCGAGCAGTTCATGCCGCAGCTTGACCTCGACCTGCGGGAAACGTACCAGCCCGTCGCGCAGCACCGCTTCCAGTTGCGGCTGGTGGAAGTAGTAGTTGTTGGCACATCCGTGGGGGCCCAGCGCGGCCGAGCCGCCACGGATGAGCATCGTCTCGCCCGTACCGTTGACGAAGTGCATGCCCTGCGTGCCGGGGCGGGAGATCGCCAGCACCTGCTCGCGAAGACCCGCTGCCTGGAAGATGCGAAGCACCTCACCGTCGAAGTGGATGGCACGCGGCAACGAAAAGATGCCAGCCTCCTTCTCCAACACCAGCACGGATCGGCCTGCGGCGCCGAGCAGGTTGGCCAGCGTGGCCCCGGTCGGCCCCAGGCCCACGATGGCCACGTCATGGACGTGCGAGCGCTCAGGCATTCTGGTCTTCCTGCATCCGGCGCGCGACGTCGGCCTGCCACTGCGCGCGGCTCATGAACTTGGGGAAGCGCTTGGCGATGGCCTCGGCCTGAGCCAGGATGGCCTCATCCGACTGGTTCAGGTCGATGGTCTCGCGCAGCGGCTGGTCGCAATACCACGGCGTGTCCATGAACAACTCCAGACGATTGCCCTCCGGATCGCGGCAATACAACGACACCGCGTTGCCATGGGTCACTGGGTGCATCTCGGTGGCGCCTTCGGCCAGCAGCCGGTCATGGAAGCTGCGCAGGGTGGCCAGATCGGGCACCCGGAAGGAGATCTGGTTCACCACATTGAAGCTCAGGTCCGCAGGACGCCCCGTGGCAAGGACCATCTGGTGGTGCTCGGTGGGATCGCGACTCAGAAACACCAGCTGCACCGTGCCCAGGTCACCCGCGTCCGTCTGCGTGAAGCGAAGCGCTTGCTTGTAGAAGCGCGCCATGCGAGGCAGGTCGGTGACATACAGACCGATGTGGCTGAACTGCAGATTCGACTGCGAAGGGGTGTGCATCAATTTGTCTCCATCTGAGAACCGTCGGCGCAAAGAGATCGCCGATCGAATCGATGCAAATCATATTCTCATATTTTGACAATCACAATAGTTTTCGTATGATCCATCCCGTGCGATTGGCACGGATTCGCAGATGGAGACAATTCATGACGTTCCTAAAGAGGCTCGCAGGCCGCTCGACGATGCTGGCGTTCGCCGCGGGCTTCGCCTTCATCGCCACCGGCGCGGCCGCGCAAGCCGACTACCCCACCAAGCCGGTGCGCATCATTGCCCCCTTCCCTGCGGGCAGCGGCCCGGACGCCAACGCCCGGGAACTCGCGGCCGAACTCACCAAGATCCTTGGGCAGTCGTTCTTCGTCGAGAATCGGCCGGGCGCCTCGAACATCATTGGCACGGAGGTCGCGGCCAAGGCTCCCGCGGATGGCTACTCGCTGTACATCGGCACGACGAGCTCGCTCTCGGTGGTGCCCCACCTGTACAGCAAGCTGCCGTTCCATGCAGAGCGCGACTTCGCGCCGATCAGCCTGCTCGGGGTGCTCAATACCGGCCTGATTGCCACGCCCAACCTCCCGGCCAAAGACGCCCGGGAGTTGACGGCACAGCTCAAGGCCAAGCCGGACTCCGTGTCAGTGGCCACGCAAGGCATTGGCAGCTACTCACACCTTTCGGCGACGTGGTTCAACAGCGCCGCAGGCGTGAAGTCCAGCCTGATTCCCTACAACAGCAACAGTCCGTATACAGACCTGCTTGCAGGCCAGGTCCAGTTGATGTTCGACGGCCTGCCGGCCGCCGCAAGCAACGTGCAGGCGGGCAAGCTCAAGCTGCTGGCCATCACTGGCAAAGAGCGTCATCCCAGCTTCCCGAACGTGCCGACCTTCGCGGAACAGGGGCTGACCGACTACGCGCCCATTGCCTGGCAGGGCGTGCTCGCACCCGCTGGCACGCCACCGGCCATCCTGGAAAAGCTCAGCGCGGCCATGCGCAAGGTCTGCCAGTCGCCTGATCTGGCCAAGAAGTGGCGCGACTACGGCGGTGAACTGCGCTGCAACACGCCGGCCGAATTCACGGCCTTCATCCATGCCGACCGCGCCATGTGGGGCAAGGTGATTCGCGATGCCGGTGTGAAGCTTGATTGATCGCGACACACATGAAATCGATCTCCACTCCCAACCTCGCAACCGCGCGCAGTGCATTGCACCGCCGTGATCTATTGCGATGGAGCAGCAGCCTCCTGCTCGGCGGCGCTTCCATCGGCGTCGCTGCCCAGGCGTCAAGCTGGCCATCCAGGCCGGTTCGCCTGATCGTGCCGTCGGCGGCCGGAAGCCCCTGGGATCCCATGGCGCGCCACCTCGCCGATCGCCTTGCGAAAAAGTTCGGCCAGCCCTTCGTGGTCGAGAACCGATCCGGTGCGACGGGGCTCATCGGCATGGACCAAGTGGCCAAGGCCACTGATGGTCACCTGCTGGGCGTCATGTTCATGCCCCATGCGCTGCTGCCGGCACTTCAACCCAGGATGCCGTACGACACCTTGAACGACCTGGTCCCGGTTGCCCAGACCCAGTGGACCTACAACGTCCTGGTGACGCGCCCCTCGCTCGGCGTCAACAGCATGAAGGAACTGGTGGCGCTGGCGCGCAAGAGTCCAGGCAAGCTCAGCTTCAGCTCGGGCGGCAATGGCACACCGGCGCACATCATGGGCGAGTACTTCAAGCAGCTCACAGGCACCTACATCCTTCACGTGCCCTATCGAGGGCCGGTGATGGCACTGCAGGACTTGATCGGGGGGCAGTCCGACATGATGTTCGCGTCGGTGGCAGCGGCGGTCCCCCACGTCCAGAGTGGGCGGCTGCGCGCGTTGGCCGTTACTTCGAAGCAGTCTCTCGACGCGCTGCCGGGCGTACCAAGCTTCGAAGCGGAGGGCTTTGCGAACTTCGACGTGCGCGACTGGGCCGGCATCGTCGCCCCGACATCATTGCCGAGCGACTTGGTTGTCCCCCTCAACGCGGCGATCGTCGAGGCCTTTGGAGAAGCGGGCGTGACGGAGCGATTCGCAAAGATGGGGACCTATCTCCATGGCAGCACGCCACAGGAATTCCAGCAGCTGATTCGATCCGAATTGCCCAAGTGGGCCGAGGTCGTCAGGCGTGCCGGCATTCGGATGGGCTGAGGCGACCATGTCTGGAGTTCGCAATGTCCTGTTCATCATGGTCGATCAGCTGCGCTGGGACTATGTAGGCGCCTATGGGGCTTCACCAGTTCCCACGCCCCATATCGACGCGCTGGCCAGGCGGGGCGTCCTGTTCCGCAATGCCTTTGTTCAGGGGCCGCTCTGCGGGCCATCGCGGATGTCCTACTACACGGGCCGCTATGTCATGAGCCACGGCGCCCGCTGGAATCGGGTGCCGCTCTCCAACGCCGAGAAGACCCTGGGCGACTACCTGCGCCCGCTTGGCGTCAAGGCCACGCTGGCGGGAAAGTCGCACGTCCTGCCAGACACGGAAATGCTGGACCGGGCGGGCATCGAGGTCGAGTCG
>CAMLCW010000227.1 GCA_946478645.1 uncultured Variovorax sp. | reverse complement strand
CCCCTGCCCTCCCCCGGAGGGGGAGGGAGAGATTCGGGGTCCGTCGGCGCGCTCATACCGGCAGCAGCGCCGCCAGCGTCTGCAGCGTGTCCGCCTCTTCCACCGGCTTGTCCTCGCGCCAGCGCAGCATGCGCGGAAAGCGCACCGCGATGCCGCTCTTGTGGCGCGTGCTGCGCGCGATGCCCTCGAAGCCGAGCTCGAACACCAAGGTGGGCGCCACGCTCTTCACGGGCCCGAAGCTCTCGACCGTGGTCTTGCGGATGATCGCGTCCACGCGCGCCATCTCGGCATCGGTGAGGCCCGAATAGGCCTTCGCGAACGGCACGAGCTTGCGGCCTTCCTGCCCGGGCGGGCCGTCCCAGACCGCGAAGGTGTAGTCGCTGTAGAGGCTCGCGCGCCGGCCGTGGCCGCGCTGCGCGTAGATCAGCACCGCGTCGATGCTGAGCGGATCGACCTTCCACTTCCACCACACGCCCACGTCCTTGGTACGGCCGACGCCGTACTGCGCATTGCGGCGCTTGAGCATCATGCCTTCCACGCCCATGCTGCGCGCGGCCTCGCGCTGGCGCGACAGATCGTTCCAGTCGGTGCCGGCGAGCATCGGGCTCGGCAGCAGCGAGGGATGCTGCAGCTGGGCGATGAGCTCGTCGAGTTGCGCGCGGCGCTCGAACTGCGGCAGCGCACGCAGGTCGCGCCCTTCCCATTCGAGCATGTCGTAGGCCAGCAGCACCACCGGAATCTCGCGCAGCAGCTTGGCCCCCAGCGTCTTGCGGCCGATGCGCTTCTGCAGCTCGGCAAAGGGCTGCACGCGGCCATCGCGCCAGACCGCGATCTCGCCGTCGAGCACGGTGCCGTCGGGCAGCGCCTCGCCCATCGTGGCGAGCTCGGGAAAGCGCTCGGTCACGAGCTCCTCGCCGCGCGACCACAACCAGACCGCGCCCGCGCGCTTGACGAGCTGCGCGCGGATGCCGTCCCACTTCCATTCGACGATCCAGTCCGCGGGCGGGCCCAGCGCGGCGTCGAACTGGTCGAGCGGCAGGTTGAACGGATGCGCGAGGAAGAACGGATAGGGCTGGCCGCTGGTCTTCTGCACCTGCTCGGCATCGGACTCGGGCGCGATCAGCGCACGGTAGTCCACAGCGCGCGGACGCCCGCCGATGTGGGTGTAGCCCATGAGCCGCTGCGCCACGCGCTTGGGGTCGATGCCGCCCACCGCCGCGAGCGCCTGCGTGACCTGCAGCTTCGAGACGCCCACGCGGAAGGCGCCGGTGATGAGCTTGAAGTACACCAGCCGCTCCTCGGCCGCGAGCCGCGCCCATTGCGCGCGCAGCCGCGACGGCAGTTCGTCGGGCGCCGACTTGCCGGCCTCGCGCAGCGGCAGCAGGTGGTCCTCCACCCACTGCGCGAGCCCGAGGTCGTGCGCCTCGGTGGGCGGCGGCAGCAGCAGCGCGATGGTTTCGGCCAAGTCGCCGACCGCGTCGTAGCTTTCGTCGAACAGCCACTCGGGCAGGCCCGCGGCCTCGCGCGCGAGCAGCCGCAGCAGCTTGGTCGGCACCAGCTGGCGCGGCTTGCCGCCGGCCAGAAAATACACGGCCCAGGCCGCGTCGGCCGGGTCGGCTTCACGCAGATAACGCTGCAGCGCGGCCTGCTTCGCGAGGCTCGAGGTGCTCGCGTCGAGCTCGCGGTAGAGCGCCGCGAAGTCCTTCATGGCTTCGCCCCTTCCCCCTCCGGGGGAAGGCCGGGATGGGGGCCGGCGGCAGCGGAGGCGTCCTGATCGTCCTCGTCGCCGTATTCGGTCTTGAAGCCCTGCGCATCGAGCCCGTTCTCGCGCAGCCAGCGCACCATCACCTGCACGCTGCCGTGCGTGACGAAGACGCGCCCGGCACCCGTGCCCGCGATCGCCTGCTGCAGGCCAGGCCAGTCGGCATGGTCGGACATCACGAAGCCGCGGTCCACGCCGCGCCGCCGCCGCGTGCCGCGCAGTTGCATCCAGCCGCTCGCGAACGCATCGGCATGCTGGCCGAAGCGCTTCATCCACGGCGTGCCCTGCGCCGACGGTGGCGCGAGCACGAGCGCGCGCTTCAGCAGCGCCGCATCCACGCCCGGGTCGGTGACGCGCAGGGTCGCGGGCAGCGCCACGCCGGCCGCGCGGTACACCGCGTTGAGCGGCTCGACGGCCCCGTGCACCACGATCGGCCCGATCGACGCGTCCACGCCGTGCAGGATGCGCTGCGCCTTGCCGAAGGCATAGCAGAAGAGCACCGACGCGCGCCCGGCTTCGGCATTGCTGCGCCACCAGGCGTCGATCTCGGCGAACAGTGCCGCCTGCGTGGGCCAGCGATAGATCGGCAGGCCGAAGGTCGACTCGGTGATGAAGGTGTCGCAAGGCACGGGCTCGAAGGGCGTGCAGGTCCCGTCGGGTTCGGTCTTGTAGTCGCCCGACGCCACCCACACGCGCCCGCCGTGTTCGAGCCGCACCTGCGCCGAGCCGAGCACGTGGCCTGCGGGATGCAGCGAGACGCGCACCCCGTGGTGCACGATGGCCTCGCCGTACGGCAGCGTCTGCAATGCGATGTCCGCCCCGAGCCGCGTGCGCAGCGTGCCGGCGCTGTCGGTGTGGGCCAGGTAGTGCGCATGGCCGATGCGCGCATGGTCCGAATGCGCATGCGTGATGACGGCGCGCGCCACCGGCCGCCAGGGGTCGATGTAGAAATCGCCGGGCGGGCAGTACAAGCCCTCGGGCCGGGCGACGACGAGATCTTCTGCAGCGGGCATGGCACGCCATGGTAGGCGCCGCCGGGCGGTCCTGCCGCCGATGCTCGGCCGCGATGCGGTGTGGGCCGGCGCCTACTTGCCGCCGCTGCCTGCAGCCGCTACCAGGCGGTCCATTTCGCGTCGCTGGCCGCCGACGCCACCGTGCGCTCGATGAAGCGCACGCCGCGTGCACCGTCTTCCACGCGCGGATAGTCGGCGGCGAGCGCATCGGCAGGCTGGCCGGCGATGCGCGCACGGATATCGGCCGCCACGCCGGCGTAGATGTTGGCGAAAGCCTCGATGAAGCCTTCGGGATGGCCGGCCGGCAGCCGGCTCGCGCGCTGTGCCGATGCGCAGAGCCAGGGCGCGCCGCGCGTGAGGATGCGCTTCGGTCCGTCGTGCGGCAGGTGCACGAGCTGGCTCGGCTGCTCCTGGCGCCATTCGAGCGTGCCGAGCGTGCCCGAGATGCGCAGGCGCAGGTCGTTCTCGAGGCCGGTGTTGATCTGCGAGGCGATCAGCACGCCGCGCGCGCCGCCCCGGAAGCGCAGCAGCAGGCTGCCGTCGTCGTCGAGCATGCGGCCCGGCACCAGTGCGCCGAGGTCGGCGCAGAGGCTTTCGATCTCGAGGCCGGTGATGCTGGACACGAGGTTCTCGGCATGCGAGCCGATGTCGCCGATGGCCCCTGCGGCGCCGCTGCGCGCGGGGTCGGTGCGCCAGTCGGCCTGCTTGTTGCCGCTGCCTTCGAGCTGGCTCGCGAGCCAGCCCTGGTTGTATTCGACGACGATCTTGCGCAGTTCGCCGAGCTGGCCCGAGCGCACCATCTCGCGCGCCTGGCGCACCATGGGATAGCCGGTGTAGTTGTAGGTCACGCCGAAGACGGTGCCCTGCTTCGCAACGCTCGCGACCAGCGCATCGGCCTGCGCGCGCGTGTGCACGAGCGGCTTGTCGCACACCACATGGAAGCCGGCCTCGACGAAGGCCTGCGCGACCGGATAGTGGACGTGGTTGGGCGTGACGATCGAGACGAAGTCGATGCGCTCGTGCGCGGGCCGCGCAAGCTCGTCGGCCAGCAGCGCCCGCCAGTCGCCGTGGTTGCGGTCGTCGGCGAGGCCGAGGTCGACGCCCGACGCGCGCGCCTTCTCGGGGCTGGACGACAGCGCGCCCGCGACGAGCGCGATCTGGCCGTCGAGCGCCATGGCCTTGCGGTGCACGGCGCCGATGAAGGCGTCGCGGCCGCCGCCGACCATGGCGGCGCGGAGCTTGCGAAGGGGGGTCTCGCTCATCAATCTTCTCGGATGTTGCTGGCTTTGGCTTTACCCCTCTCCCTGGGGGAGAGGGCGTGAAGCGATCGGCCACCGGGCCGATGGCATTCAGAACGGCGAATTCGGGTGGTAGAAGTCCTTCGCGTTTTCCTTGGTGATCAGCACCGACGGAATGATCGTCGTCGCGGGCAGCTTCTCACCCTTCAGGCGCGCTTCGGCCGTGAGCTTGATCGCGTCGTAGATGAACTTGGGCGAGTAGCTCACGTCGGCGCCGATGCGCTTGTCCTTGCCGTCCATGATGGTCTTGACCATGCCCTTGGCGCCCGCGCCGCCGAACACGATCTTGATGTCGTCGCGCTTGGCCTGCTCGATGGCCTTGAGCACGCCCACGGCCATGTCGTCGTCGGCGGCCCAGATCGCGTCGATCTGCTTGAAGCGCGTGAGGTAGTCCTGCGTGACCTTGAAGGCATCGTCGCGGTTCCAGTTGGCGTACTTGGCGTCGAGCAGCTTGATGTCGGGATGGTTCTTGAGCACCGCGTTGAAGGCGTCCATGCGCTCGTTGTCGAGCGTGGTCGCGATGCCGCGCAGCGCCACCACATTGCCCTTGCCGCCGAGCTGCTTGACGATGTACTCGGCCGGGATGCGGCCGAAGGCGGTGTTGTCGCCGGCCACGTACGCATCCTGCGCGCTCGTGTCGGTCAGGCCGCGGTCGACCACCGTCACGTAGGCGCCCTTGGCCTTGACCTGCGCCACCGGCTTGGTCAGCGCGGCCGACTCGAACGGAAACACGACCAGCGCATTGATCTTGGTGACGGTCGAGAGGTCTTGCAGCTGGTTGGCCTGCTCGGGCGCGTTGGCCGCGGTCTTGATCGTGATCTTCAGGTCCTTGTGCTGCTTCTCGAGGTCCTTCTTCGCCTGGTTGGCCCAGTAGTTGATGCCGCCCATGAAGCTGTGCGTGGCCGCGGGAATCGAAACGCCGAGGTTGACCTTCTCGGCGGCGAGCGCGGGCTGGCTGGCGAACGCGGCAGCGGCAACCGCCGTGAGTGCGATGCGTCGGGTGAAAGTCGTCATGCTGGATGTCTCCTCTTGGTGGGTGGAAAGGAACGGGGAAAAAAGGAAAAGAAGAAGCGCGGATCAGCGGCGCCCTCTTTGCAGGAACGCGACGATGATGATCACGAAGCCTTGCACCGCGGCGTTGAGGTACACACTGATGATGCTCGTGAGGTTCAGGATGTTGCTGATGACCGAGAGCAGGATCGCGCCCACGACGGTGCCGGTGATGCTGCCCGCGCCGCCTTTCAGCGCGGTGCCGCCGACGATCACCGCGGCGATCGCCTCGAGCTCCCAGAGCAGGCCCGTGGTGGGCGAGGCCGAGCCGAGGCGCGGCACGTAAAGCAGCGTCGCGATGCCCACGCACACGCCGAGCAGCACGTAGGTCAGGATCTTCACGCGGTCGACGTCGACGGCCGCGTAGCGCGCGACCTGTTCGTTCGAACCGATGGCCTGCACGTAGCGTCCGTACGCCGTGCGGTTGAGGATCACGCCGCCGACGATCGCCACGGCCACGAACACCCACACCGGCACGGGCACGCCCACGAAGCTGGCGTAGTAGACCGGCGCGTAGAGGTCGGACAAATCGTTGTCGAGCGTGAGCGCACCGCCGTCCGCAAAGAAGGTGAGGTAGGCGCGGAAGATGCCCAAGGTGCCGAGCGTCACGATGAAGGGCTCGATGCGCCCCTTGGTGATCAGCAGGCCGTGCGCCAGTCCGAACAGCGCGCCGAGCACCACCGCGAGCACCGCGCCCATCACCACCGCCATCAGCGGCGAGCCCGAGGCCGGACCGGCCCAGTTGATGAACATGATCACGCTGCCCGCGATGAGCGCGGCCATCGAGCCGACCGACAGGTCGATGCCGCCCGAGATGATCACGAAGCACATGCCCACCGCGATGATGCCGATGAAGGCGGTGCGCGTGAGCACGTTCATCGCGTTGTCGACGGTGGCGAAGTCGCTGTTGAGCAGCGTGCCCGCGATGCACAGCAGCGCCAGGCCGATGACCGGCCCGAGGCCGTGCAGGTGCTCGGTCCAGCGCGGCCGGCCCTGGCCGCGGTGCTGGCCGCCTTCAGGCTGCGGCGGCGTTGTCTGCTGTTCCGGTGGCATGCGCGATGAGCTCCTCTTCTGTCAGTTGGTCCGCGTCGAGCGTGGCGACGAGACGGCCCGCGCGCATCACCGCGACGCGGTGGCACAGGCCGATCAGCTCCATCAGCTCCGACGAGACGACGATCACCGCGAGCCCTTCGCGGGCAAGTCGCTGGATCAGGAAATAGATGTCGCGCTTGGCGCCCACGTCGACGCCGCGCGTGGGCTCGTCGAGCACCACCACCTTCGGTTTCGGCTGCAGCACCTTGGCGAGCGCGAGCTTCTGCTGGTTGCCGCCCGAGAGCGACGAGGCGCGCACGTCGAGCGAGCCGGTGCGGATGCCGTAGTCCTTCACGGCTTCGGCGAGCGCGCCGCGCTCGGCGTCCGGTTTGAGCCACGGCGTTGCGTAGCGCTCGAGCGCCATCAGCGTGAGGTTCTGGCGCAGGCCGAAATCCACGTGCAGCCCCTTGCCTTTGCGGTCTTCGCTCAGGTAGGTGAGGCCGTGCTTCGCGGCGTCGCGCGGATTGCGCCAGCCCCTGCCGTGAGGCACCGGGCGGCCGAGCATCTCGACCTCGCCGCTCGCGGGCCGCAGGCCGAGCAGCCCTTCGAACAGTTCGGTGCGGCCCGCGCCGACCAGGCCCGCGAAGCCGAGGATCTCGCCGGCGCGGACCTCGAAGCCGATGTCCTGCGCCCAGCCGGGGACGCTGAAGCCGTGCACGCGCATTGCCGGCGCGCTGTGCGTGAGCACCGGGTCGCGCGGCGGGTAGAGGTCGGCCAGTTCGCGGCCGACCATCAGGTTGGCCATCTGCTGGCGCGAGACCTCGGCCGTCGCCGCCTGCGCCACGAAGCGGCCGTCGCGCATCACGACCACCTCGTCGGTCACGCGTTCGACCTCGTCGAGCTTGTGCGAGATGTAGACGATGGTCACGCCGTCGGCGCGCAGCTGCGCGATGAGCTTGAAGAGGCGCTCGGTCTCGCCGGGCGTGAGGGTGGCGGTCGGCTCGTCCATGATGAGCAGCCGCGCGCGCCGCGCGATCGCCTTGGCGATCTCCACGAGCTGCTTCTCGGCCACGATGAGCCGGCGCACCTTGGTGCGCGGATCGATGGCCAAGCCGACGGCCGCGAGCGCAGCGGCGGCCTCGCGCTCCATGCCGGCATCGTCGAGGAAGAGGCCCTTCTTCCTTTCATGGCCGAGGAAGATGTTCTGCGCCACGCTGAGGTCTTCCGCGAGGTTGAACTCCTGGTGGATCAGCACGATGCCGAGCGCCTCGGCATCGCGCGAACCGGCGAACTGCTGCGGCTCGCCGTTGATGCGCAGCACGCCGCCGGTGAGGCTTTCGTAGCCCGACAGGATCTTCATCAGCGTGGACTTGCCCGCGCCGTTCTCGCCGAGCAGGCCGTAGACCTTGCCGGGCGCGAGCGAGAAGCTCACGCCGTGCAGCACCTGCACCGGGCCGAAGGCCTTCACCACCCCGTCGAACTCGACGGCGACGCTGCCTTTCGTTGCGTCCGTGGCGGTCATGGCGCGACTCCGCGAACCTTCAACGTCTCGTGCATCGCGAGCACACCGGCGCCGATCAGGCCGCCTTGCGTGCCGAGCGGCGTGTACTGGATCTCGAGATGCCGCGTCGACAGTGCGAGCGAGCGCTGGTACACGCTCTGCCGCACAGCCGCGAGGAACAGCGGCCCGATGCGCGTGATGCCCCCGCCGATGAACACATGCGACGGGTTGAAGAAGTTGACGACCGACGCGAGCATCTGGCCGATCAGGTTGCCGGCGCGCTGGATGATGCCGTTGGCCGCGGTGTCGCCGGCGCGGCTGGCCTGGCCGACGTCGACCGCATCGATGCGGCCGTGCTCGCGCAGGCAGCCGGCGAGCAGGTCGCTTTCGCCGGCCTCGGCCGCCTGCACCGCCATGCGCGTGATCGCGGGGCCGGCGGCCATCGCCTCGACGCAGCCGAGATTGCCGCAATGGCAACGCGGCCCTTCCTGGTCGACGCAGATGTGGCCCACGTCGCCTGCGGACCCGGCCGCGCCGCGGTACACCTCGCCGTGGCACACGATGCCGCAGCCGATGCCGGTGCCGATCTTGATCACGAGGAAGTTGCTGAGCGAGCGCTTGCGCCGCCAGAGTTCGCCGAGTGCCATCAGGTTCACGTCGTTGTCGACGAAGACCGGTGCCGCATAGTCTTCGCGCAGGTAATCGCGGATCGAGAAGCTGTCCCAGGCCGGCATGAGCGGCGGGTTCACGAGCTGGCCGATCTCGAAGTTGACCGGGCCCGGCACACCGAT
>CAMLCW010000226.1 GCA_946478645.1 uncultured Variovorax sp. | reverse complement strand
CGCTTGGCAACGTTGCGGATGCGCTCGGTCGAGCCCATCGACGTACCGCCGTATTTATGAACGATCAATGCCATGGGTGAATTCAGAGAAGAGGAAGGAGCCGCCCACCCGGCCTGTGCCGGTGTGCGGGCGCGCACCCTGCAAGCCGTCAGCGCGAAGCCTTGGGCGAGGGCCGGAAATTGTACCAATGCAGCCGCTCGTCCCGCCGCTCGACGAAGCCCGTGCCCACCTTGAGGTGGATCCGGTGGCCGCGCGTGGTGCAGGCGCGCACCTGGTCGAGCAGTTGGTCGAGCTGCGCCGCGCTCGGCGTGGCGCCATGCGCCTGCAGCAGCCAGTGCCGCAGCAGGTTGGCCTGGCGCGCACGCGGCAGCGCCTGCAGACCCGCGATGCGGGGCGGGTCGCCGGCCGCGGCCAGGTCCTGCGCGGCCAGTTCGCCGAGCAGCTGCTGTGCCTGCGCGGCATGGCCGATGCTGCGCGCGAAGGTGCTGCGGAATTGCGGAAAGGCCCGTTCGAGCGCCGGCAACAGCACGGCGCGGATGCGGTTGCGCGTGTAGCGTTCATCGCCGTTGGTCGGGTCTTCGATCCAGGGCAGGTCGACGCCGCGGAGCCAGTCGCGGATGTCCGCGCCGGGCACCGGCAGCAGGGGCCGGTGGATGTCGAGACCGTGGCGCTGCGCGCGTGCGGGCATCGCGGCCAGGCCCGGGAGCCCCGCACCCCTCGACAGCGCGAGCAGCAGGGTCTCGACCTGGTCGTCGGCATGGTGGCCGAGCGCGAGCGAGCGGATCGGGCCCAGCCCTCCCCCGTCGCGCGCCATGGCGGCGAAAGCCTCGTAGCGGCCGCGGCGGGCAGAGTCTTCGGGACTGTCGCCGCGCGCATGCCGTGCATCGATGCGGCGCACCACGAGCGGCACGCCCAGGTGTTCGCAGACGGCGGCGCAATGCCGCTCGAATTCATCGGCCGCGGCCTGCAGTCCGTGGTGGACGTGGAAGGCGACGACCTGCCCCGGCCAGGCCGACGCACAGGCCGCCAGCAGCGCGGTCGAATCTGCACCGCCGCTGAAACCCACCGCCAGCGGCAGGTGCGCCGGCTCGAACGCGGCCATGGCGCGTTCGAAGGCTTCGTTCATGCGCGGCGGGCGCTCTGGACTACCTGCCGGTGTCCTTGGTGTCGTTGTAGCGCCCGTAGCTTTGCAGGCGCTCGTAGCGGCGGTCGAGCAGTTCCTTGGGCTTCAGGTCGGCGACCTGGCGGAATGCATCGTTGAGCGCGCGCTTCAGGAAGGCGGCCATCTGGCGATGGTCGCGGTGCGCGCCGCCGACCGGCTCGTTCACGATCTTGTCGACCAGCCCGAGGGCCTTGAGCCGGTGCGCGGTGATGCCGAGCGCATCGGCGGCTTCCTGCGCCTTGTCACTGGTCTTCCAGAGGATCGATGCGCAGCCCTCGGGGCTGATCACCGAATAGACGGAATACTGCAGCATCAGCACCTGGTCGCCCACCGAGATGGCGAGCGCGCCACCCGAGCCGCCTTCGCCGATGATGGTGACGATGATCGGCACCTCGAGCTGCGCCATCTCGTAGATGTTGCGGCCGATGGCCTCGGACTGGCCGCGCTCCTCGGCATCGATGCCGGGATAGGCGCCGGGCGTGTCGACGAAGGTGAAGACCGGCAGCTTGAACTTCTCGGCCGTCTTCATGAGGCGCAGCGCCTTGCGGTAGCCCTCGGGCTTGCTCATGCCGAAGTTGCGCGCGGTGCGCTCCCGGGTGTCGCGGCCCTTCTGGTGGCCGAGCACCATGCAGGGCGTGCCGTTGAAGCGCGCGAGGCCGCCGACGATCGAGAGGTCGTCCGAGAAGTGCCGGTCGCCGTGCAATTCGACGAAGTCGGTGAAGATCTCGTTGACGTAGTCGAGCGTGTAGGGCCGCTCCGGATGCCGTGCGATCTTGGTGATCTGCCACGGCGTCAGGTCGCTGTAGATGTCCTTGGTGAGTTGCTGGCTCTTCTTGCCGAGCTGGTCGATTTCTTCGGAGATGTCGACCGCGGATTCGGTCTGTACATAGCGCAGTTCTTCGATCTTGGTTTCGAGCTCCGCGATGGGCTGCTCGAAGTCGAGGAAGGTTCGTTTTGCCAACGTCTTCTCCTGTTGTTCAATACGCGACTGGCACGGGATCCAGCGATCGCCAAATATACCAAGTCGCCACGCTGCAAAAAGGCGCCCAGGCCACGGCGACGTCACGGGCGTCGCTGCGGCTCACGGGATCGCCCGAAAAGTAGTTCACGCTGATGCCGTTGAGCAGGCCGAGGTCGTCCACCGGCAGCACGTTGGGGCGCATCAGGTGGAAGATCAGGAACATCTCTGCGGTCCAGCGGCCGATGCCGCGGATCGCCACGAGCTCGTCGATGATGAGCTCGTCCGACATGTCCTTCCAGGCGTCGACGTGCACCGCGCCCGAATCGAAGTGGATCGCAAGATCGACCAGGTATTCGATCTTGCGCGCCGAGAGCCCGGCCGCGCGCATGTCGTCGACCTTGAGCTTGAGCACGTTGGCGGGCGTCAGCTTGCGCGGCAGCGCAACGAAGCGGTCCCATGCCGACTGCGCCGACTTCACCGAGATCTGCTGGCCGACGATGCTGCGCGCGAGCGTGGTGAATGCGTCGCCGCGCGACTCCAGGCAGGCGTTGCCGAACTTCGGGATCAACCGCTTCATCACGCGGTCTTTCTTCGAGAGATGGCTGCAGGCCTCTTCCCAGTAGTCGGGCGTGTAGATCTTCACCGCCGCCGTCGTCTTACTGGGCGCAGGCATGGGGTTGGTGGTTCCGTTCACTGCGCGGCGGCCCAGGTGGTGCCGGCCGGCGAATCCTTGAGCACGATGCCCTGCGCGAGAAGGTCGCTGCGGATGCGGTCGGCCTCGGCGAAGTTCTTCGCGGCCTTGGCTGCCGCGCGTGCGTCGATCAGCGACTGGATGGTGGCTTCGTCGAGCGTGGTGCCGGCCTGCAGGAACGCCTTCGGGTCGCCTTGCAGCAGGCCCAGCGTACCGGCGAGGGCCTTCAGCAGCCCCGCGGTCTCGGCGGACTTGGTGCGGTTGACCTCGCCGGCCAGTTCGAACAGCACGGCGATGGCTTCGGGCGTGCCGAAATCCTCGTCCATTGCAGCCTTGAAACGCGCCGCATGCGGCTGCGCCCAGTCGATGACCACCGTCGCGGGCGCCACCAGATCGAGGGCGGTGTACAGCCGCTTGAGCGAGTTGCGCGCATCGTCGAGATGCGCATCGCTGTAGTTGAGCGCGCTGCGGTAATGCGTGCGCACCAGGAAGTAGCGCAGGCTTTCCGCGTCGTACTTCTGCAGCACTTCGCGAATGGTGAAGAAGTTGCCCAGGCTCTTGGACATCTTCTCGTTGTCCACGCGAACGAAGCCGTTGTGCACCCAGAAGCGTGCGAGCGGCTTGCCGCTGGCGCCTTCGCTTTGCGCGATCTCGTTCTCGTGGTGCGGAAACTGCAAATCCGCACCGCCGCCGTGGATGTCGAAGGTCTCGCCGAGCGTGCTGCAGCTCATGGCCGAGCACTCGATGTGCCAACCCGGACGACCGGCACCGAACGGGCTCTCCCACTTGGCGTCATCGGGCTCGGCCGGCTTGGCGGATTTCCAGAGCACGAAGTCGAGCGGATCCTGCTTGCCGTCGAGCACCGCAACGCGTTCGCCCGCATGCAGTTCGTCGAGCGACTTGCCGGAGAGCTTGCCGTAGCCCGGGAACCTGCGCACCGCGTAGTTCACGTCGCCGTTGTCGGCACGGTAGGCCAGGCCCTTCTTCTCCAGCGTCTCGATGATGCCGAGCATTTGCGGCACATATTCGGTGGCGCGCGGCTCGATGGTGGGCGGCTCGATCCGGAGCGCGCCGATGTCCTCGTGCATGGCCGCGATCACTTCGTCGGTGAGCTGGCGGATGGTGATGCCGCGCTGGACTGCCCGGGCGATGATCTTGTCGTCGATGTCGGTGATGTTGCGCACGTAGGTCACCTCGAAGCCGCTCGCGCGCAGCCAGCGCTGCACCACGTCGAAGGCCATCATCATGCGGGCGTGGCCGATGTGGCAGAGGTCATACACCGTCATGCCGCACACGTACATGCGCACCCGGCCCGGTTGCAATGGGGAGAACTCCTCCAGTTCACGCGACAGCGTGTTGTAGATGCGCAGACTCATGAGGTTCGAAAAACGTCGCTTCGCGCACGTGCGGCACGGGCGAACGACGGTGTATTTCAGGGGTGGCGGGGCAGTGGCTGCAAGGGGTTGGAGATGGCCCCTCGGCTACAATGCCTCGCAGTATAAACGGCTGCCTGCCGTGTGCATGCCGGGTGTTTTCGAGGCCCGCGTTCCCCAACCCTGCCCCGAGGCTTCATGAAGCACGTCGCGTTCTCCAGACTCACCGCCATCGCCTTCTCATTGCTCATCGGACTGTGCAGCGTCGCCGCGCACGCCAACGACTACGACGAGGTGAACCAGCTGCTGCGCCAGGGCAAGTCGAGCGAGGCGCTGGCCAAGGCCGACGCCTACATCGCGGGCAAGCCGCGCGATCCGCAGATGCGCTTCCTGCGCGGCGTGATCCTCACCGAGCAGAAGAAGCAGAACGAGGCGATCGCCGCGTTCACGCAGCTCACGCAGGACTTTCCCGAACTGCCCGAGCCCTACAACAACCTGGCCGCGCTCTATGCGGCGCAGAGCAAGTTCGACCAGGCGCGTGCCGCGCTCGAACAGGCGCTCCGGCTCAATCCCAACTACGCCACCGCGCACGAAAACCTCGGCGACGTCTATGCGCGCCTTGCAGCCCAGGAGTACATCCGCGCGCAGCAGTTCGCAAGCACCACCACCAGCGTCGCGCCGAAGCTCGCGCTGATCCGCCAGATCTTCACGCCCAAGGCCGAAGCCGAGGCCGCGGCGCTGCCGCCTGCGCCGCCCGAAGTGCGCAAGCCGGTCGGCCGCGTGAGCAAGTAGCCTGCAGCACTGCGGATCGCATGCGCGTTGCCGGTCCTGCGTCCGCGCCCCATTCCTTGTCCATGGAGCCTTCCTTGAACGTCCAAGTCTCTTCCCTGTCCGTTCGCTTCACACGCCGCGGCGCGCTGGCCCTGGCCGCGGCGCTGGCATTTGCCGGTGCCGCCCACGCGCAGCAGCAGGCCGCACCCCGGGTGAAGCTCGCCACCACGGCCGGCGACATCGTCGTCGAGGTCGATGCGGCCAAGGCGCCGAAGACCGTCGAGAACTTCCTGCAGTACGTCAAGGACAAGCACTACGACGGCACCGTGTTCCATCGCGTGATCGACGGCTTCATGATCCAGGGCGGCGGCTTCACGCCCGAGATGCAACAAAAACCAACGCGTGCACCGATCCCGCTCGAGGCCGCCAACGGCCTGAAGAACGACCGCTACACCATCGCGATGGCGCGCACCGGCAACCCCAACTCGGCCACCTCGCAGTTCTTCATCAACGTGAAGAACAATGAGTCGCTGAATGCCCCCAATCCCGACGGCCACGGCTATGCCGTGTTCGGCAAGGTCGTGGCCGGCACCGACGTGGTCGACAAGATCCGCGCCGTACAAACCGGTAACAAGGGCGGCATGCAGAACGTGCCGGTCGAGCCGATCATCATCAAGTCGGCCACGCTGCTGGCGAAATAATCTTCAACAGACATCCCAAGAAAGAAGGACTTCCCCATGAGCAACCCCAAAGTCGAACTGCACATCAAGAACTACGGCGTGATCACGCTCGAACTCGACAGTGCCAAGGCGCCGAAGTCGGCCGAAAACTTCGTCAACTACGTGAAGAACGGCCACTACGACAACACGGTGTTCCACCGCGTGATCCCCGGCTTCATGGTGCAAGGCGGCGGCTTCGAGCCCGGCATGAAGCAGAAGCCCACGGGCGCCGAGATCGAGAACGAGGCCAACAACGGCCTCAAGAACGACAACTACACCGTGGCCATGGCCCGCACGAGCGCACCGCACTCGGCCACCGCCCAGTTCTTCATCAACGTGGCCGACAACGGTTTCCTGAACCACACCGCACCGTCCGCACAGGGCTGGGGCTACGCGGTGTTCGGCAAGGTCACCGGCGGCACCGACGTGGTCGACAAGATCAAGGCCGTGAAGACCGGCCGCAAGGGCTTCCACGACGACGTGCCGCTCGAGGACGTGGTCATCGAGAAGGCCGTGCTCGTCTCGGAATAACACGAAGCACGGGCAGGCACACGGCATGGGCATGGCGGCGGATCCGGCGTTCAAGGAGCTCATTGCCCCGCCCGCCTGGCGCACCGTCGACCTGCTCTCCGACCTGCACCTGCAGGCGGGCGAGCCCGCCACCTTCGAAGCCTGGCGCGGCTACCTCGAGACCACGCCGGCCGACGCGCTGATCATCCTCGGCGACCTGTTCGAGGTGTGGGTCGGCGACGACTGCGCCGCCCTCCCCGGCTTCGAGGCCAAGTGCGCCGAACTGCTGCGCCGGACGGCCGAGCGGCTGCCGGTGTACCTCATGCACGGCAACCGCGACTTCCTCATCGGCCCCGCGCTTGCCGCGCAATGCGGCTTCACGCTGCTCGACGACCCGACGGTGCTGGTGCTGCACGGCGAGCGATGGCTGCTGAGCCACGGCGATGCGCTGTGCCTGGACGACACCGACTACCTGCGCTTTCGCGCCCAGGTGCGCACGCCCGACTGGCAGGCCGCGTTCCTGGCGCGGCCGCTGGACGAGCGGCGTGCGCTGGCGCGGTCGATGCGTACGCAAAGCGAGGACCGCAAACGCGACCCCGCAGCGCTCTGGGCCGACGTGGACGCTGGCGCGGCGCGCGCATGGCTGCAGCGTGCGCGCGCACGCACGCTGGTCCATGGCCATACACACCGGCCCCAGGATCATGACCTTGGCGATGGCCTGCGACGCATGGTGCTCAGCGACTGGGATGTCGCGGCGCATCCGCCGCGCGCGCAATTGCTTTGCCTTTCGGCCGCGGGCGCCCAGCGCGTCGACCTGCGCTGAACGGGCCGGTACCGCCGATGTTCAAGTGGCTGCGCCGGCTGCGCACGCTGCCCCCGATCCCCGATGAGGCGTGGCAGGCCACGCTCTCGCGCTACGCATTCCTGCGCGAACTGCCTGCCGCCGACCAGTTGCGCCTTCGCACCCTCACGGCCGAGTTCCTGCGCGACAAGGAATTCCATGGCACGCAAGGCTTCGTGATCACCGACGAAGTGGCACTCGCGATTGCCGCGCAGGCGGTCCTGCCGGTGCTTCATCTCCGAGGGGGCCTTTCCTGGTACGACGACTTCGTGGGCATCGTGGTGCATCCGTCGGAAGTGGTCGCGCGCCGCAAGGTGGTCGACGACGCGCAGGTGGTGCACGAGTACGACGAAGTGGTGGCCGGCGAAGCCATGGACCGCGGCCCGGTGATGCTGAGCTGGCAGGACGTGCTCGCGAGCGGCATCGCGCGCGACGGCGGCTACAACGTCGTGATCCACGAGTTCGCGCACAAGATCGACATGCGCGCTGGCGACGCCGACGGCTGCCCGCCCCTGCCGGCGGGCTTCGCCGGCCACCGCAGTGCGCGCGAGGCCCGTGCCGCCTGGCTCGCGGTGCTGCAGCCGGCCTACGAGGATTTCCGCGAGAAGACGATCCTTGCCGAGCGCTTCGGCGCCGAGCCGCCCTGGCTCGACGACTATGCGGCCACCTCGATCGGCGAATTCTTCGCGGTGGCCTGCGAGGCCTATTTCGTGAACCGTGCCAATTTCGGCCGCGACTTTCCGACGGTGCTCGCGCTGTTCGACGCGTTCTTCAACCGCGGCGCATAAAGAAGAAGCGCCCGTGGCAGGCGCTTTTTCTCTGGCTTCAGGCGCAGCCTACTTCCGCAATAGCGCCTTCAGGGCATTCTGCAGGCGGCGCGCTGCTGCTGCGTCATGCGGCGCAGCCAGCACCTTGCCGGCGTCCTCGCCCCAGGTCTGCGCCGGCGCGGGATCGCCGCGCCGGGTCAGCAGCTTGAGCTGAAGCGCGCGGCGCGCGTCGAGCTGCTCGGCGGGCGTCGGCACTTCGGCCGCCATCTCGAGGCGCAGCAGCGCTTCAGAGACCTCGTCGGGTGCCGCCTTGGGCGGCGAACCGAGCGCCTGCGACCAGCCGCTGCGCACCGCAGGCGGCACCGCGCGTCCGAGTTCCTGAACGCTCGGCAGCCGCGACGCATCGCGCTGCTCCCAGGCGCCGAGCACCTGCGTCAGCGCTTCGCCGTGGGCCTGCGCCGTGAGCTTGCGCAGCGCCATGTCGGCACGCTCGAGCGCTTCGCGCTGGGCGCGGAACGCCGCATCGCCAAGCCGGGGACCACGGTCCTCGAAGCGTGGCGGACGGTCACCGAAACGCCCGCCCGGTGCACCGCGGTCGCCGCGGCCATCGCGCGATGGTGCGCCGCGCTCGCCCGGACGGCCCGGACCCGAGCGGCCGCCATC